>NZ_DALZEG010000006.1:0-145608 GCF_031979465.1 Moraxella sp. CTOTU46934 | reverse complement strand
TTTTGTTGTTTGAGCGTTGGGCTATAGCTAATTGTTTTGCATATTTTAGCGTTTGTTTGATGGTGAGTTTGTCACCGCTTGAGGTAGTGGCACTGTCTTTAAGCCCTAAGTCAACGCCAATGCTACCTGTACCGCATGATTGTTTGGGGTAGTCTTTGACGGTGATACAGGCATACCAACGGTTACGGCTGTCTTGTACCAATTCGCATGTGTTGATTTGGTATAGGCTAAGGTTGTAGCTGTCCCATAGGTCGATGATTAGCTTTTGTCCTTTGGCTAAACTAAGCTGTAAGGTGGATTTTAAGCCTTTTTTACTTGTTTGGTGGGTAGCAATGTGTTTGATGGCGGATTGTTTAAAGGGTAGCCAGCCTAATGATTTACGTTTTGAATTTGGGTTGTTGGTTCGCCATGATAATTTAGCTTTTTTGAATTGTTTTCTAGCTTTGGCGTGGGTTTCATTGATTGCCTGAATAGTCTGACTGTGTAAGCCTAGCAGTTCACCGCTACCTTTGGTGTATTCGTTCAAATCATAAGCTGAAAAGAATTTGCCAGTTTTTTGTAGGTGTCTGTAACTCAAGTCATTCACATAATTCCACACGAAATTGACCGAACCGCTTAGGCGGTTTAATTGGTCTGTGTGTTTATCTCGTATGCGTAGCTTGAGTGTTTTCATGCAAATTATTTTAGCAAAATTTATGCAAGCGTTATAGTGTATGAGTTGCCTTATATCCACCGCCTAAAGTCGGTGGTTTTACGGCAACAGAGGATAAAAAAGTCCCAAGTCTGGCACATACCAATACCATGGGACTTATGTATCATGGCTTAAAGTTAAGAGCTTAGCACTTCACGCGCTTTTTTGCTTTTTTTAATCATCATGGCCAAAAGCTGTACTGCCGCTGGCGTGACGCCGCTAATCCGACTGGCTTGGGCAAGCGTGGTTGGGCGCACTTTTTCAAGTTTTTGCACGATTTCATTGGAAAGCCCAGAGATATCATGATAAGTAAAATCGTCTGGAATCAGCGTGTGTTCAAGTTTTTTCATCTGACCGATTTCAACTTGCTGACGATCGATATAACCGGCGTATTTGACACCAATTTCGATTTGCTCACCCACTTCGGCAGACACGGGAGATTGGGTCAATTCGCTAATATCATCAAATGACACATTCGGACGTTTTAACAAATCAAGCGCGTTATTCTCTTTGGTCAATACTTCGCCGGTTTTATCGATAAATGATTGACCCAGCGTATTAGTGGGCGTTGCCCAAAGCGAGCGTAAACGTGCGGTTTCTTGCTCAATCGCTGTCATTTTATCGCTATACACTTGCCAGCGCGCATCGTCCACCAGTCCTAAGTCACGCCCAATTTCTGTCAAGCGTTGATCGGCATTGTCTTCCCGTAGCAACAGACGGTATTCGGCACGACTGGTAAACATACGGTACGGCTCTTTGGTACCATGAGTGATGAGATCATCTACCAACACACCGATATATGCTTGGTCGCGGCGCGGTGTCCAAGCATCTAGTCCTTGGGTGCGACGTGCAGCATTTAACCCAGCTAAGATACCTTGCGCAGCGGCTTCTTCATACCCTGTCGTTCCATTGATTTGACCGGCAAAAAATAGGTTATCAATCGATTTGGTCTCAAGGCTTGGTTTAAGATTTTGTGGGTCAAAATAATCGTATTCAATCGCGTAGCCAGGACGCAAGATGTGCGCATTTTCCAGCCCTTTCATGGATCGGACTAAAGCCAACTGAATATCAAATGGCAGACTGGTTGAAATCCCATTGGGATAAAGCTCATGGGTGGTCAATCCTTCAGGCTCAATAAAAATCTGATGGCTGTCTTTATCAGCAAACCGATGAATTTTATCTTCAATCGATGGACAATAACGGGGACCAATGCCTTCAATCACCCCTGAATACATGGGTGAGCGATCTAGCCCACTGCGGATAATGTCATGGGTGCGTTCATTGGTATGGGTGATATAGCAGTTGATTTGGCGCGGATGCATGGACACATCGCCCAAATATGACATGACTGGCAGTGGTGTATCCCCGGGCTGCACGGTCATGACACTAAAATCTACCGTGCGCGCATCAATGCGTGGGGGCGTGCCTGTTTTGAGGCGTCCAACCGGCAGCTTAAGTTCACGCAATCTATCTGCCAAACGGATAGAAGGCGGATCGCCTGCACGTCCACCTTTGTGGTTTTCTAGTCCAATATGAATAGTACCACCTAAAAAAGTGCCAGAGGTCAACACCACTGCGCCACAGGCAAATTCAATCCCTGATTGGGTAACCACGGCTACCGCTTTGCCGTTTTCAACCAAAATATCATCCGCCGCTTGTTGGAAAATATCCAAGTTTGGCTGATTCTCTAAGGTATGGCGAATCGCCGCTTTATATAAAATACGGTCTGCTTGGGCGCGTGTGGCACGGACAGCGGCACCTTTACGGCTATTTAACACACGAAACTGAATCCCTGCTTTGTCGGTGGCAAGCGCCATAGCGCCGCCCAACGCATCGACTTCACGCACCAAATGCGACTTGCCAATCCCGCCAATCGCAGGATTACAGCTCATCTGTCCCAAGGTTTCAATATTATGCGTCAATAACAGCGTCTGCTGACCCATACGCGCAGCAGCTAGCGCCGCTTCTGTGCCAGCATGACCGCCACCAATCACAATTACGTCGTAGATTTTAGGGTATTTCATCGTGTCACCCATCATTCGCTTGTCAATAAAAACTGACAATTATACCATGCTTAGACGGCTATCGATTATTTTTTTATCAATGCCAATCATTGAGCGTATAGCGTGATACTTTGCTTCAATAATTACCAACAACATGACGAAAAAAATCCAAGTCATTCGGCTTGGATTTTGATTGATTCGCGGATGCATAGTCATTGTGAATCGTTATTGTGAATCGATTTGGCTATCGCGGATGATGAGTAATTCATCTTTTAGACTTGTGACTTTAAGTTCGTTGGCATCATTAAACACTTGGATATTAGCGCCTTTGCTATCTTTATAATCTTTGTGACGACGAAAGTTGTGCTCAATTTCAAAACGAACCACCGTCTCAAGCAATGATTGTAATTCTGCTAAGGTATAGTGTTCCCACTGAATTTCAAGATGGGGGGCTAATTTACCTGTAATCATACGAACTTTATTATCAATTTTGACGACTTTGGTGGTCATGCTGATACTCCAATATTTTTATTAGTCATTATGAGTTTCATCAATAAATGCGGCTAGATGAACTAGAAATTGCTTTAATGCTAACGGATTAACCGGCTTTTATCAAGCAAGATTCATAGACTGGGTAATCACCCCCAACCACTCTAGCCACGGTTATAAATTTTCTGGTCACTTATCAGTCATGTAATGAAAAAATAGGCGCGCTGAACGCTCTTGGATGCCTAAAAACAGCCTCATCTTGATAAAATTCTGGTATCACATTGTCATCACTATAGCCAGGGATACCCATCACAGGTAACGGCTGAAAGCTTTTGGATGATAGCTTAACTGCATTATCCGCTAAATATGGCATTGCCAGTTGTCGAAATAGCTTAGCAATTGCCGTATCAAGCTGGTTTCTCTGACTGTCTATGGATTGCTCAAACCAACCCTCATCTACTAAAATCAGCAAGGTATGACTGGTGATATTTTTTCTTGGCTTAACCAATTTTTCAAGCAGGGCATGACCAAATGGAAAAAAGGCAATGGTACGATGTTGACCCAACCAATTTGTTCTATGAGTGACCAAAGCTGCGTGCCATTTAAATGCTTGTAACTGTTCAAGCAATAGTTTATCTGAACTCACCACAATGCCGCCATTTTCATCAAATACGGTTAACGCATTACGCAGCGCTGTTCTGGCGTTATGAATACCATGTCGCAAAATATCTTTGGCATGAAGTTCGTTAAATACCGCTTTAGCCTGCGGAAAATTCAGCCAAATTAAACCGTTCAGTAAATCATGGTGATTGTCACGGGTTGGAATTTTCCCTGTCTTGGCAATAAAACTCTCATAAGCCTCATCCTCAGGCAGACACGCTTGGTCAACAAAGCGAATCGGTAAGTTTTCAAAATTGGCTATACGGCTGGCGTTTACATCCTCAAATCTATCCAAACAAGCATTCAAATTTTCAACAATATTGATAGCATTGATAGCAAGGGCATGACTATGTATTGAATGAGTATGTTTTGCGTCAAGCTTGGGAAAATTCGGAAAATAAGTCAAATAGTGATACCAAGGTTGATTAAAATCAATGATGGCGTTGGTGGGATGAGTCGCTGACATAAATACAATCTGACAAGGTAAGAAAAATAATCGTAGGGTTAACCAAAAATATGAGCTTACTTCAGCCTAGCGCGATTTTTTGCATCGCCTGTTTGATATAATAAGCGATTTTTAGCACGATGTTGCAAAACATCATATAATAAGATACAGTCATTCAAATTTTACCACCCAGTAGAAGTAGAGTTATTACATGCATATTTTTCTAGCTCGCAATAATGTGCAAGCCGGCCCTTATACCCTTGAACAACTTAATCAAATGCTTGCCACAGGGCAAGTGTTACTCACTGATTTGATGTGGCATCAAGGGATGGATAACTGGAACACAGTCAATGCGATGACGGATGGGCAATTTTTTTACCGTCCAATAATTGATGAAAGCTTGTCAGTCGATACCCACCAACGTGAGCAGCCCGCTTCTGATGAAGCAGATTATATTATTAACAACACGCCTAATCCTATATCGCCTTCAGAAGATTCTGAGAATGTTTGGGATCGGTATTCAGTGAATAACCCGCACAAATCCCCTAACCCTACCAAGGTCACATTGACCAAGAAACTTAGCGCGAACCAAGACATTGCACACGCCAAAAAACAGTTAGACCTTGCTAGCATCGGTAGTCGTATCGCAGCAAAATTAGTAGATACCCTGCTTATGGTATTGGCGTCGTCGCCCCTGTTCATCTCCCTGTACAACAGCCCAAATTTTGATAAATTACTCAAATGGGCAGAAGCCGGACAAACCCGATTGACGTCTGCGCAGCAGATGGAACTCATGTCAGCATTACCTGAGCATATATTGTTGTTAACCAATATTTTGGTATGGGGCTTGATGATTGCACAAGTCCTATTATTGATGCGCCGTGGTCAGAGCATCGGTAAGATGATAATGGGCATACGTATTTTGGATCGCCAATCCAATGCCATTCCTGGATTTTTTAATTTAATCATTATGCGTGGGTTATTTACCACATTGGCTTACTCTTTATCGATTTTTGGTTTGGTTGTGTTAGTCATTGATTTGGTCATGATGCTCACCAGCAAAGAGCGATTAAGCCTACATGATAAAATCGCCAAAACTTATGTGGTACGTGCCGATGACACCCAAACCACGCCCCTTGCGTTAAAACCTGACTAAAGTGAATTAAAATCATCAAACCGTGTGGTATAACCATGCGGTTTTTTTATGCTCAATTGCCAACACGCCTCACCACGCGCTAGGTATTTTACCTCAAAATGCGTGCGCTCACTATGATTGGGTACTTGGGTTTTCTCCACCGGCACTTGCCAAACCGTCAGTGCTTTATGCTCGGCTTCATCGATATAACTTTCAATATTACTGGCAAGTATAAGCTTGCCATTTGGTTTTAACCGAGACAGCAACCACTCAAAAAACGGCATGTTAAGCCAGCGTTGGTTGGGATTGTGCGGCTCTGGATTGGGATAAAGAATAAACACCCCTGATAAGCTTTGCGCGGGTACACCATGGGTGACCCAAGCAATGGCATCGGCATGAATAGTCGTTAAATTAGACAAATGCGCTTGATTCGCCATTTTTTGCATGGCTTGATATTTTTCTGCGGTACGTTCAATCGCGATGAGATGGACATTGGCATTATCGCTGGCAAAACTCAGCGCATGCTTGCCTTTACCTGCACCGATTTCAACAAAAATGGCGGGTTGCTGCCAAAATGTTGCGTTAAGTGGCTGAAAATCTCTGGGATGACGGATACGATCGGGTTGAAACGATCTGGTAAATTGATGACTTAGCATGAACAGTCGCTTGATTCGCCCAAAAAAAAGGATTTATAGTATACTATGGCAAATAATCCGATACACCATTTTTCAGAATACCTTTTGTTTATGTCTAAAATCGAACCCACCCCATCAAATGCACCTGTCAAAACTTACCCCTGTCCGCGCTGCGGCAAACCCACCGTTTGGGCAGATAATCCTACCAAGCCATTTTGCAGTGCACGCTGTAAGCTCATTGACTTAGGGGCATGGGCGAATGAGGACTATAAAGTCGGTGCAGAAGACACCCCGTTTAGTGACGAATTAGACGCTTTTAAATAACGTAGATTTGATTGGTTAGTAATTGCGCTAGCTATGATTTGCTAACTATGACTCGCTGACTATGATTCGCTAACTATGATTAAAGGAATCCCCATGAGCTCTTATTTACTCCCCACCTACAAACGCCAGCCCATTAGCTTTGTCAAAGGTCAAGGTAGTTATCTTTATACCGCTGACGGAACGCCGTATTTGGATGCGTTAACAGGGATTGCTGTCTGTGGACTGGGGCATTGTCATCCGCGTATCACTGCCGCGATTGCCGATCAAGCCGCAACGCTTGTGCATACCAGCAATCTTTTTGGTATTGATTGGCAAGAGCGCGCGGGTGAAAAGTTATGCCAAGTCGCAGGCATGGATAAAGTATTTTTTGCCAATAGCGGCGCCGAGGCCAACGAAGCGGCATTAAAGATGGCGCGACTGTTTGCATCAAATCGTGGGCAAACCCAAGCCAAAGTGATTGTGATGGAAAAATCCTTTCATGGACGCACCTTACTGACCGTATCCGCCACCGCAAATCCAACCGCTAGAGCTGGATTTTTTACCTTAGATGATGATTTTATTCGCGTGCCTTTTGGGGATATTGAAGCGATTAGCCAAGCGATTGCCGATAACGACAATGTGTGCGCTGTGATGCTTGAGCCTATCCAAGGTGAAAGTGGCGTCAATACTGCGACCAATGGCTTTGATTTTTTAAGCCAAGTTCGTAAAGTTTGTGATGACCATGACTTATTAATGATTTTAGATGAAGTGCAAACGGGCAATGGTCGTACGGGGCAATACTTTGCTTATCAACATTCATCCATCAAACCTGATATTTTGACCACAGCAAAAGGGTTGGGCAATGGTTTTCCTGTGGGTGCGTGCATGACCAGCGAAAAAGCCAATGATATTTTTAGTTATGGCTCACACGGCTCAACGTATGGTGGTACACCGCTTGCTTGCCGTGTGGTTAGCGAAGTGATTGATGTCATTGATGATGAAAATATGATGGCAACTACCCTGAGCAATAGCGCAGCATTGATTGAGCAAATCACCAGCGAGCTGGGTAGCGAAGGGGTTACTGTACGCGGAAAAGGCATGATGCTAGGGGTGGTGATGCCACAGGATCGCGGCATTGCATTCGATACCTTGGTCGATAAAGCGCGTGACAATCATCATCTAATCATCAATGTGGCAGGCGGTAATGCCATTCGTTTATTGCCACCGCTCAACATGAGTGCCGATGAAACCGTCCAAATCGGTGAGCGCCTCATTCACCTTATCCAATCAGCCATGTAGTTTTTTTGCACTTAATGGTGCACTTAATAGTAAAGTTAGCCGATTAGTCAATATCGGCTTTTTCATCGCAAACTTGCCAGTCAACCGTTTAATTTTGACAAGATGATATAATGGCTGTTTTTTATATTGGGGCATTTTTATGACAACCATTGCTGTTTTTGGGCACAAAAAACCAGATACCGATGCTATTGTATCCGCCATCGTCATGACCTATTGGCTCAATCAACAAGGTATTGATGCCAAAAGTTACCGCTTAGATGATATCAATCAAGAAACCAAATTTTTAATTGAACTTGCTAAAGTCCGATTACCAGAATTACTCACCCATCTTGAGCCTGACCAACTCGCTGCTTTAGTCGATCATAACGAAAGCCAGCAATCGATTGCCAATCTAGCAGACGCCCATATTTGTTACCTTGTCGACCATCATAAACTCGGTGATTTAACCACTGCCGAACCAGCCTATATTCGATTTGAACCTGTCGGCTCTACCAGCACCATTTTATACCATATGTTTATGGAAAAGAATTTGCTGATTTCTCAGCAAATGGCGACATTGATGGCAGGTGCAATCATTTCTGATACGCTTAATCTGACAGGTCCTACCACTACAGACAGTGACAAGCAAGCGTTACAAGCAGTCATCCACCTTGCAGGGATTCAAGATATAAACCGCTTTGCCAATCAATTATTCGATGCAAAAAGCAATATCAGCGACTTAACGGATGATGCGTTAGTCACTACCGATTATAAACAGTTTATGTTCTCAAATAAAAAATGGGCAATTGCCTGTATCGAAACTGTTAAACCTGATGTGGTGTTGTCGCGCACCGATGGCATCCAACAAGCCAGTGAACTAATCCGCCAAAGAGATGGCTTGGATTATATGCTAGTTATTATTGTTGATATTTTAAAACAGCAATCTTGGGCGGTTGGTAGCAACGATGCACAAAATGAAATCATTGCGCAAGCATTTAATACCAGACTCAATGATAAATTGCTTGATTTGGGTCACTTGGTCAGCCGAAAAAAACAATTTGTGCCTACTTTAGAAGCATTTTATGCCCAATAGTCAGTTTTTAATTCACCAAAAGGGCTAAATTGTTAGCCCTTTTTTATATTCAAAAATATTTTTTATGATTCAACTTTACCCAAATTCGGAAACTTTACCGATAAAATCGCTGTCACTGTTAGCACGGTGGCAATAAAGCCTAACGATATAGCCATCGGCACATGGAACACATCAAGCAGTAGCATTTTGGCGCCAATAAACACCAAGATGACACTAAGCGCATAAGACAATAAATGAAATTTATCCGCCAAACCCGATAACAAGAAGAACATCGCCCGCAGACCCAAAATAGCCAGCAAGTTTGCCGTCAAAACAATAAACGGGTCGGTAGTGACCGCGAAAATTGCAGGAATCGAATCCACCGCAAAAATCACATCCGACAATTCAACCAAGATAAGTACCACCGCTAACGGGGTAAAATATTTTACGCCATTTTTCACCAACACAAACCGCTCTTGACCTGATGCATCATGGCTGTCATCGCTGATTTTAAGATGTTTTTGTAAAAACTTATATAAGCCTGACTGCTTGGGGTCTTCTTGCTCATCGTGGTTTTGCCACATTTTTACACCCGTGTACAGCAAAAATGCGCCAAAAATATATAAAATCCAGCTAAACTCAGCGACAAGCCAAGCCCCTGCAAAAATCATCACCGTGCGCATGACAATCGCACCAATCACCCCGTACAGTAAAATTTTCCGTTGCATCGCAGGCGACACCGCAAACGCCGCAAAAATCATCAACCATACAAAAACGTTATCAATGGCGAGCGATTTTTCCAGTAAATATCCTGTAAAAAACTCCCCTACTTTTTGAGTGGCGATAGCACTGCCAAAATTTTGTGATAGATACCACCATAGACCGCCTGCAAACAGCACAGACACGCCCACCCAAATGGCACTCCAAATACCCGCCTGTTTCATCGAAACCGCTTCACCATCTTTTGGGGTTTTAAAGGTAAACAAATCAACCAATAACAGTATCGCTACGATAGCAAAGAACCCGGCATATAGCATGGGACTGCCAATGCTCATGGGTTCTGTCATTTGATTCACTGCTGCAAGTAACATTATCGCTCCTTAGTAGGCATTTACAAACTATGGCTGGCAATAAGTCAAAGGATTTTGGAAAAACGCTAGGCACAAAAAAACTTTGACTCACACCGACCAAATATGTGGTTGTGTTAAGTCAAGGTCTGGCTTACTATTTGATAATTAGCTCAATATATGGCTAAAAAAATAGCTGATTTACCGGTAAGCGGCTACTTACGTAATGACGATAAATCACAAACTGCTGAAGTGAGAAGTTACTCCCCTTGATAGCGATAATGTAGCAGATTAATGACCACTTATCAATTAAATTTATCAATCAGTAAATTTTGAATTTATTGTTTATGTTAGCTAGCGTCTATTGTGTTTAACAAGTTAATTAAATACTTTCCCCATACAGTTAGGATGGTAAACTAACAACCATGCGTAAAATTATTCATATCGATATGGATGCGTTCTTTGCCAGTGTTGAGCAACGGGATAATCCTGAGTTACAAGGTAAGCCATTGGTGGTTGGCGGTGATCCCAATGGGCGTGGCGTCGTCGCAGCAGCAAGTTATGAGATACGCAAGTTTGGTGTGCATTCTGCCATGTCATGCTATCGAGCCCGTCAACTATGCCCCCAAGCAATTTTTGTCAAACCACGCTTTGAGGTATATCGTGAAGTTAGTGAGCAAATTCGTACCATCATGCACCAATATACGCCACTGGTCGAACCTTTATCACTGGATGAGGCGTATCTAGATGTGACCAATAGCCCGCATGAAAAAAATTCTGCAACGCTAATCGCCAATCGCATTCGCCAACAGATTTTGCGACAAACGCAATTGACCGCTTCAGCAGGCGTGTCTTACAACAAAATGCTTGCTAAAATCGCGTCAGATTTGAATAAACCCAACGGTATTGCGGTTATCACACCTGAGCAAGGATTGGACTTCATCGCCAATTTACCGGTAAAAAAATTTCATGGGATTGGCAAAGCCACCGTCAAAATGTTGCATGACATGGGTATATTTACAGGATTGGATTTACGCAATACGCCAGCGGACGTATTAAAACAACGCTTTGGCAAACGGGGTGATTTCTTTCACCAAATTGCCCACGGTATTGATAATAGAGAGGTTAAAGCTGAGCGCAAACATAAATCTGTCGGTTCTGAGACAACGTTTGTACACAATACCATGGATGATAAAGTCATTGTGGCTGCCCTATATCGCGAAAATAGCCAAGCGTTTAAAGATTTACAAAAAAAGCAGCGTTACGCTCGCACCATCACCATTAAAATCAAATACAGCGATTTTAGTGTGATTACCCGTTCTCATAGTATTTCCTCCCACTTTGAGCAGGAATCTGATGCCCATTATTGGATTCAATGGCTATATGACCATACCCCAAAACTTTTACCCGTGCGTTTGGTTGGGGTGACTTATTCAAATTTGCTACAAGCTGAAGCCTCGCCACAGATGCCATTACTCTAAACCACTATAAGCCAAATTTTGCCAAGATATTTTTTAGCTAAACGTGCAAAAAATTTTTATGTAAATGCTAACAACAGCAAAACCCTGCTATGTTGCAGGGTCTTACTTTATTGTTATCCTACTTAATTAAAATTAGATGAGCCTAACTTAACTTAACGATGGTTAGGTAAGCTGTGCTACGTTAATTTTATTTGCTTCTTCAGTATATTCGCTCATACGGTCGAAGTTTAAGTATTTGTAGATATCGGCTGACATGCTGTTGAGCTTACCAGCATATTGTTGATATTCTTCGTTGGTAGGTAGCTTACCAAGTACCGCAGCCACCGATGCCAACTCTGCAGAAGCCAAGTACACGTTGGCACCTTGACCTAAACGGTTCGGGAAGTTACGGGTCGAAGTTGATACAGCCGTTGATTTTGGTGCGATACGCGCTTGGTTACCCATACACAGTGAACAACCCGGCATTTCAGTCCGTGCGCCCGCTTGTGCATAGACATTGTATAGACCTTCATCCATCAATTGACGTGCATCCATTTTAGTGGGTGGTGCAATCCATAGACGTGTGGTCAAGCTACCCGCAGGTACTTCTTTGAGCAACGCGCCCGCTGCACGGAAGTGACCGATGTTGGTCATACATGAACCGATGAATACTTCATCAATCTTGTCGCCAGCAACATCTGCTAAGGTTTTGGCGTCATCTGGGTCGTTTGGACAGCAAAGAATTGGTTCTTTGATGGCGCTCATATCGATAGTGATGTCAGCGGCATATTCTGCGTCTGCATCAGCGCGTAATAATGTTGGGTTGGCAAGCCATGCCTCCATACCTTTGATACGGCGTGCAATGGTACGGGCATCGCCATAACCTTCAGAAATCATCCATTTGAGTAGGGTGATGTTTGACGTTAGGTATTCTTTCACCGATTCTTCAGACAGGGTGATAGTACAACCTGCGGCTGAACGTTCGGCAGAGGCATCTGATAATTCGAATGCTTGTTCAACGGTTAAGTCTTCTAAACCTTCGATTTCTAAGATACGGCCGTTAAATACGTTTTTCTTACCGGCTTTCTCAACGGTCAATAAACCTTCTTTAATGGCTTGGTAAGGAATCGCATGTACCAAGTCACGCAAGGTGATACCAGGCTGCATTTCACCGACAAAACGTACACGAACTGATTCTGGCATATCTAATGGCATCACACCGGTTGCTGCAGCAAACGCCACTAGACCTGAACCTGCTGGGAACGAAATACCCATTGGGAAGCGGGTATGTGAGTCACCACCCGTACCAACGGTATCAGGCAATAGCATACGGTTTAACCATGAGTGAATAATACCATCACCTGGACGTAATGATACACCGCCACGATTCATGATGAAGTCAGGGAGTGTGTGCTGAGTTTCTACATCGATTGGTTTTGGATAAGCTGCCGTATGACAGAATGATTGCATGACCAAATCTGCAGAGAAGCCTAAACAAGCCAAGTCTTTTAATTCGTCACGGGTCATAGGACCTGTGGTATCTTGCGAACCCACGGTGGTCATTTTTGGTTCACAATACGCACCAGGACGAATGCCTTCTACGCCACAAGCTTTACCGACCATTTTTTGCGCTAAAGTATAGCCTTTACCGGTGTCGACCGGTTGTTCTGGTTTTGCAAAAATGTCAGACGCGCCCAAACCTAGATATTCACGGGCTTTGTTGGTTAAGCCGCGACCTACAATCAATGGAATACGACCACCGGCACGCACTTCATCGAGGAGCGTTGGTGATTTTAATTCAAAAGTCGCAATCACTTCGTCAGAATCATGTTTGGTGATTTTGCCGTCATGTGGGTAGATATCAAATACATCACCCATGTTAAGTTTGCTAACATCCACTTCGATAGGTAATGAGCCCGCGTCTTCCATGGTGTTAAAGAAAATCGGTGCGATTTTACCACCCAATACAAGACCGCCAGCACGTTTGTTTGGCACGCCTTGGATATCATCACCCATTAACCATAACACTGAGTTGGTCGCTGATTTACGGCTTGAACCGGTACCGACCACATCACCCACATATGCCAATGGAATACCGTCTTTTTTCATCTCTTCGATTTGTTTCATCGGACCAATCACGCCGTCTTGGTCTGGCACAATGCCTTCACGCGCATTTTTTAGCATGGCTAATGCGTGCAGTGGGATGTCTGGACGTGACCATGCATCTTGGGCAGGTGACAAATCATCGGTATTGGTTTCACCGGTGACTTTGAAGGTTTTGTAAGTGGCTTTTTTTGGTACTTCTGGACGGCTGGTGAACCATTCGGCGTTTGCCCAAGATTGTAACACTTCTTTGGCTACTTCATTGCCCGCTTCCGCTTTTTCAGTGACATCATTAAAGGCATCAAATACCAATAAGGTTTTTTTCAGCGCGTCGCCCGCACCTTTGGCCAATTCTTTATCATCTAATGCTTGGATTAATGGTTCTACGTTGTAGCCACCTTGCATATGACCCAATAATTCAATCGCTTTTTGTTTTGAAATCAGCGGCGAAGTGGTTTCGCCTTTAACGATGGCCGCTAGAAATGCCGCTTTAACATACGCTGCTTGGTCAACCCCAGGTGGAATACGGTTTTCTAATAAGTCTACAAGTGTTTCTTCTTCACCCGCTGGTGGATTTTTTAATAGTTCAACCAAATCAGCCGTTTGCTGTTCGTTAAGTGGCTGTGGCACAATACCCTGTGCCGCACGATTTTCGACGTGTTTACGATAGTTCTCTAGCATGAATCGTCCTCATAGTCATGTAAGATTATTGTGTTAACCATGCGTCTGCAAGCCCTCTTCACAACAC
Organism: Moraxella sp. CTOTU46934; assembly: GCF_031979465.1. Taxonomy (NCBI): domain Bacteria; kingdom Pseudomonadati; phylum Pseudomonadota; class Gammaproteobacteria; order Moraxellales; family Moraxellaceae; genus Moraxella; species Moraxella sp. CTOTU46934. The sequence continues at coordinate 131,519 of NZ_DALZEG010000006.1, read as the reverse complement.
AGTTGAATTTTGAAATGGCTACTAGCCAGCATGGCTTTGGCTAAAAAATTTAACCCTTCTAATATACTTGAAATGTGATGAAATGTTAATGAGAAAATACGTTTTTGTTAACATAGCCATTATTTTTTAAAAAAATAGCCCAATAATTTTTAATAAATGCGTTTGAGCCGATTGTCGCTTTTTTTACTAGGATGAAAAATAACTTTGGCTGTGTACTTTAAACAACAAAGCTTATCCCAAAATAGTTTAAATTCGTCAGCATAGATTTCTGTTATAATAACCCCCTAAAATCTGCTAAATGAATTCAAGGATTAATCATAGCAATGACCGACACTGTACAAACTTTTGCCCCTTCAACGCCGCACACCGATAGACCCATCGCTCGCGACAAGCCAAAACGTCCTGAAGTGGGTGAAAAACTACGTGGCCATGATAAAGTTGCCCGTATTCCGATTAAAATCATTCCAACGGTAGAAACCCCAAAAAAACCTGACTGGATTCGCGTCAAGCTGTCATCGCCGAGTGAAGTAGCGCGCATCAAGTCAACTTTGCGTGAACAAAAGCTGTATACGGTGTGTGAAGAAGCGGCCTGCCCCAACCTCCCCCAATGTTTTGGTGATGGTACCGCGACCTTTATGATTATGGGAGATATTTGTACCCGTCGCTGCCCATTTTGCGATGTGGCGCATGGTCGCCCCAATGCGCTCGATGAGCTTGAGCCGATTCACACCGCTGAGACCATTGCTGGTTTAGGGTTAAAATATGCGGTGATTACCTCGGTTGACCGAGATGATTTGCGTGACGGCGGCGCGGAACATTTTGCCAATGTCATTAAAGAATCTCGTCAGTTAAGCCCTAATTGCTTGATTGAGATTTTAGTCCCTGATTTTCGCGGTCGTGAGCAAGTGGCACTTGATATCTTAAGTGACACAGCGCCTGATGTGTTTAACCATAATATCGAAACCGTGCCACGTTTGTATAAAGCGTTTCGCCCAGGGTCGGATTATCAGCATTCATTACAGCTGTTAAAAGATTACAAAGCGCGTCGCCCGGATATCGTCACCAAATGTGGTTTTATGGTGGGTCTTGGCGAGACTGAAGAAGAGGTTTACGCCTTACTGGATGATTTAAAGGCGCATGATGTCGATTTAATTACCATCGGTCAATATTTGCAGCCAAGCAAATCGCACGCCCCAGTTGATAGATTTGTACATCCTGATGAATTCGACCGTTATACTGCACACGGTAAAAAATTGGGCTTTGCGAATATTTGGGCAGGCCCGATGGTGCGCTCAAGCTATTTTGCCGATCGTCAATATTATGGTGAGCCTTGCCCACGTCCTACCCGTGGTGCCAATCCGTTATCAGAAGCGGACATGAAAAAATCAGGCTGTTGATTTGTGAATTTGTGCGTTGATTTAAAGCCGTCATTAGACGGCTTTTTTATGCTACTCTAATCATAAAATAACTCACAGGAAATTTGCGATGAATAACAACTACACATTCTATCTGCCTAAGGTGACGCCTGTTGCTACGTTACTAATCGTGCATGGCATGGCAGAGCACCAAGGGCGCTACCAACCCTTTGCGCAATTTTTGGCAAATCATGATATTGCGGTGTTAACCTTTGACCATTTAGGGCATGGACAGCAAGCCTATGACAATGGTTGCTTAGGCTATATGGGTAACCCCAATCCTGCTGAGTTGATGATTGACAATGTGATGGACCATGCGCAGTTAATCGCTGAAAAATACCCTGATATCCCCCATTTTATCTTAGGTCACAGTATGGGGTCATTTATCGTTCGCTGTATTTTGCAGCGCTATGGTGAGCGATTTGCGGGCGCAGTGATAATGGGTACCTCAGATTTTAATCCATTGGCAAACTTGTTTGTGCCCGTAACCAAAAACCTTAATCACTTTACCACGCGCCGCACCAATCCGGTATTGGATAAGATTTTAAACCAATTTAATAACCTACCCTTTAGAAAAGAACCCGATTTACAAGGGTTTAATTGGCTCAATTCAGACCCCAAGCAAGTAAAAGCCTACCTTGATGACAAGCTTTGCGGCTTTCAGTTTACCAACAATGGCTATTTTGCCCTCATGTCGTTGATGCAAGCAGGCACCAATAAGCATTGGTATCAACAAGTACCCCGGCAGTTACCGCTGCTATTTGTCAGCGGAAAAGATGACCCTGTTGGGCAGATGGGAAAAGGCATTCCGCGTATTGTCAAACGTTTGCAAAAAAATAATTTTGCCTCGGTTAGCGTGCAGCAATATGAAGCGATGCGCCACGAAATCTTGCTAGAGCCTAATCACCAACAAGTGTATGACGATATTTTGGCTTGGCTCACTCACCATATCAATTAGCTTAAAACCCCTGAGCCTTACTAATGAGTCTGACTGTTCAGTGTTTAAGCAGCGTTTTATAACTGTCATGACGAATAGACTATTAGCCTCGCTTTAACACCGCAGTTGCTTGTTAGAAATATCGATGTGACGTATTGAAAGATTTGAAAAAACAACCATTTAATCTAAAGTTATTCATGCAGTTAAGCTATAGGAAATGTCATTGAGTACAACTGATAAAATTAAAGTGCGTTTAGATAAATGGCTCTGGGCAGCAAGGTTTTATAAAACCCGTACCCTAGCCAAGGAAGCGATTGAATCGGGACGGGTACACCATTTTGGCAATCGCGTCAAGGTTAGTAAAGAAATAGCGGTGGGCGATGAATTGACGATTCGCCAAGGGTCAGCCAATCATTACACCCAAAAGACGGTCAAGGTGCTAGCGCTGTCCGAAGTGCGCGGCAATGCCACAGCCGCCAGTGTGCTTTATCAAGAGACCGATGCCAGTATCAGTCAACGAGAATTTTTCACCGAACAGAAAAAACTTGCCAATCTTGCCCGCCCTGATCATCGCCCAAATAAAAAACAGCGTCGTCAGCTGAGCCGTTTTAGGGATATTAACCATTTTGGCAGTGATGAAGAAGGTTTTTAATTGGCTGTCATGGGGTCATAAAAATCCCGATTTTCCCTGTCATATTTCGTTATAATAAGCACTTTATCATTGCACTAGTCATTGCACTGGCGATGAGCAACTCTGCCAATTATTAACGATATTTTATGACCAATTTTTTTGAACCTAACCCTGTGCAGGCTAATGCTAGCTATGTGGATATTAGCGCATACAATACCATGGCATTAGCCTGTCAAGCCAAACAATTTATCCGTTTAACTCATCTGTCTGATATTGAGCCGACTTTTAAACAACTGGCAGCCCATCAACAAGCGTTTGTTGTGCTATCTAATGGCAGTAATATCATTTTGCCTGAAGTGTTGGACGCGGTTGTTGTGTCGCCCAGTCTTCAAGGTAAAACTATCCTGTCTGAAGATAGCCAAACCATAACACTTGAGGTGATGGCTGGCGAGGATTGGCATACGCTAGTAGTAGATACGGTCCATCAAGGTTGGTATGGACTGGAGAATTTGGCGTTAATCCCAAGCTGGGTCGGTGGTAGTCCCGTGCAAAACATCGGCGCATACGGGGTACAAGCTGAAGATGTGATAGACAGTGTAAAAGCGTTTCATATACCGAGTTTAACGTGGCATCATCTAAGCAAAGCTGATTGCCAATTTAGCTACCGTGACAGCCTGTTTAAACAGCAAGCCGGGCAATGGCTCATTACCAGTGTCATTTTTACCCTCAGTAAAACTGCTAAACCCAATACCCAGTATGGGGATGTGGCAAAAGTTGCACAGCACTATGCGAGCCTAGCGGGTCGCGATGAAGTCACCCCCGTGGATACCATGAATGCCATCATCGACATTCGTCAAAGTAAACTGCCCGATACCAACGACTTGCCCAATTGTGGTAGCTTTTTTAAAAACCCCATCGTCGCCAAATCTCAAGTTGACCAGTTACTACAGAGCCATCCCAATCTAGTGCATTATCCTGTCAAAGATGCCCAAGGCAATTTGACCGATTACTGTAAAGTTGCAGCGGGCTGGCTTATTGACCAATCAGGGCTTAAAGGCAAAGGCATTGCCCCAATTTTAACGCATGTAAAACAAGCCCTAGTATTGACTAACCATGCGCCAAAAATTGCAACGCAACGTGATGTTGCCAAAAGTATGCAATTTATACAAAATACAGTGCTTGAGAAATTTGGGATAAAATTGGAAGCTGAACCGGTTTGGATTGAATCTGATGGTAGCATTCGCCAAGCTCATTAGTTATCTTGAGCGATTTTTTTCAACCATCAAACGGATTTTGACCGTTGTTGTATTGGTGGGGTGTTTGGTTACGCTCAGTTTTTTTACACCGCTGTTTTCTACCATTGTGTTGTTTATCTTAGATTGCTATCGCCTGCCAGAATCGGCGGTTAGCGTCAATCCTGCAACGGCGATTGTAGTGTTAGGTGGCGGATTAACCAATAACCAGCAAAATGAGATTGTGATTAACCAATTTACCGAAAGTCGATTGATTAAAGCCAGCCAAGTGTATCAGCAGACTGACTTACCCATCATCGTCAGTGGTAAGGAGGCGCCATGGATGGCAAAGTGGCTGCAAAAAAAAGGCATTATGTGGGTCGTGGCAGAAAAAAACAGCTTTAACACCTGTCAAAATGCAAAATATACCGCAGAAATGGTCAATGTCAAACAGGTAATTTTGGTGACCGATGCGTATCACATGAACCGCTCAAGACGGCAGTTTGCCATTAATGGTATGGCTACTGTCCCAAGTATCGCCCCATTACCAAAGGCAAATGATTGGCAGCATTTTGATCAGAATCTGCAGCACTCAAGACGTGCTTTATATGAATTGTTGGCATTCGCTCGCGATCTTGTCAAACCCCAATACAACTGCCAACCGACCAATAAATGAGCTATTTTTGAATCTCTACATTGGTGTAGCCAGCTGATTGCAAAGCAGATTTGGCTTGTTGAGCACGACCGCCACCACGGCTATACACCTTAATGGTATCTGATTTGGCAATGCCTTGCGCCGTTATTTTGGCAAGTAATTCATTGTGTGGAATATTAATGGCACCGGTTGGATGATTTACAGAATACTCTTCTGGGGTACGCACATCAATGACCACTGTCGCAGCGTTTGCTGTTGGCATCAATAATGCGCCAACCATGACAGCCGCGCCTAAGGCAAGCAACTGTTTCTTTGAAAGCTTAAGGGAAGGCTTAAAGATTTTAGGCATCAACATCATAATTTCCTTGTAGAATTTTGAGTTTTAAAACCAAGTCAAACCTCAATGTTTAACCTACTATGATTATAACATTCATTGTTCGCACTCAAATCACTGAGTTGCTGTGATTTGCAACCCATGTGTTTATTTTGTAATCATACCAATGGCTATTTGATTGCTGCTATTTAATTGCTAGGGCAACGCTGCGACATTTTGCCGCATTTATTTATGGCAAAATAAGCGTATAATGGTTTTCTTAACTTAATTCGTTTATTTACGCCAAGTAATGGGGATGCCCGATGCAAAGCATGTATTTTTTGATTCCTATTAGTTTAGTGCTATTTGTATTGGGTATTTTTGCCATTTACTACGCCATCAAATCACGCCAATTTGATGATTTGGACAATGAATCTCAGCGGGTCATTTTGGATGACAGACAATTTCGCCGTGAACAATTGGGGCAAAATCCCGCCAAGCCTTCATCTTCTCAGCCTCCAAAAATACAAGACCCTACTGACGAGCAAAAATAACGCGTTGGTGTTATCTTTCTTCCTGCTGATTTGTTTCTATTGATTTATTTACGTCTTGCAAAAATTTTTAGACTTTTTTGGAGCATTTTATGACCTGGGCATTATTTTTGGCAGCGTTTAGCATGGGATTGTTTGGCTCACCGCACTGTCTGGGGATGTGCGGTGGCATTGTGACGGCTTTTGGGCTGTCCATGCAGCATGTATCGGAGAGCAAAAAAAATGGCTTGATTTTGACTTACCATTTGGGACGCCTCATCAGTTATTCATTGCTTGGATTGATTGCGAGTCTTGTTGGTGTGGCAATCTTTCAGTCCATTATGAGTAACAGTGCGCCAAGAATTGTACTGGGTGCGGTATTGGTGTTGATTGGGCTTGCGATGCTTGGGTTACCGCTGTTTAATCAGTTAGAAAAGTTCGGGATGCGCTTTTGGCAATCGCTCGCCCCGCTACGCAAAAAAGTGTTTCCGATTGATAGCTTTGGTAAAGCCTTGTTTGCTGGCCTGCTTTGGGGGTTTTTGCCGTGCGGATTGGTATATGGTGCGCTCATGATGGCGATTGCTGGCAACAACATCGCTACAGGGGCGGCTCTGATGTTTGTATTTGGACTGGGTACGATGCCGATGTTGATTGCCACGCAAAAAACTGTGGGGATGCTACAGTCAAGTATTAAAAATTTTCGCCTTCGCCAAATTAATGGGGTGATTATGATGTTGTCTGGACTTGCGGTGATTTTTATCCCGATGATGATGCACCATAACCATAACCATAACCATGGTTCACATAATCAAAGTTCACACAGTCATGCCATGAATGAGACGAGTATGAACCACGATATGTCGACAATGAATCATTCTGCGTCTCATCCTGCTTCTGTGACAGCTTCGACTAGTATGCCTATGAACCATAATAATATGAGTGATGATATGAACCATAATATGAGCCATAACATGAATCACGACATGCACAATATGCAGGATATGAACGATAAGCACCATGAGGTGGCGATGCCTGCCAGTACCAGTCCCTAATCACTAGTTACTAGTTACTAGTCAGTAATCATTCATTTATATTGCCAAAAAAAACAAACCTCTTAATCGGTATATTAAGAGGTTATCGGTTGCGAATTTTTACGTTTTACGCTTAACTTGCAGTTTAGTTTACATTTCTACCGCGTCATCGCCTTCGTCAAGGTAGATGATATCGGTTTCATATTCAAACGCTTCATTTAACATATCTAACATTGTTTACTCCTATCCTTCTTTATCCAATGATTATGGATTTTTTATTAATTTTAAGGCTTCTGCCATTTTTTAGTTGTTTACTTACTACTTACTATCTATTTTACGTTATCAATGCAACTTCATAACGTCATGATATTTAACGTGAGTTTGATGACAGTAGCATGAAATTCATGTGACAGGAATACGAATTTACAAAAAATTACTTTTATTGAAGAATACTCCAGCTACTGAGCAGGTTTGTCGGTGCCGTAAGTAGTTTTAGGCACGCTTTTGAGTCGCTGTTGCTGTTCGTCATACGCTTGTTTTTGAACGCGGTAAATTTCATACACGCATAGTTCTTCGCAGCCGTTGTCGCAACATTCCCAGTCTTCGGGATAGGTAGGTTCTTCAATCAGGCGTTCGCCATTAGGTAATTGATTTTCCATCATTTTCTAAATCTTCTTTTTCGCTATAACACGCTTATGATGAGCCAATAATTATTTATTATCAGGTCATCATCACGCTTTTAAAGATAATTTCTCTATGAGATTTTTTACCGCGTCAATCCGTCCTTCTGCTGTAGCAAGGGCTTTGTCGTCCATCATTTTTAGCCCTGTCGCTCCATTCATTTTAAATTTTTTCGGATTCGACTGAATAAGCCCAATAATGGTAATGGCTTCCACAGGGGTGCTTGGTGAAAATTCAAAGGTGACTTGCCGCTCATTGCCATCAATCTTGCTTATCTCCAGCGCTTCAGCCATTAAGCGGATTTGGTGAATAGCAAATAAATTTTTGGTCGGCTCCGGCAAACTGCCAAAACGGTCTAGCATTTCGCTGCGAATGCTAATTAGGCTGTCATAGTCTTCAGCATTGGCGATTTTTTTATAAAACAATAACCGCTGATGCACATCACCCAGATAATCTTCAGGAATGAGTGCCGACAAATGCAGATTAATGTCACTGGTTAGCGATAATGGGGTGTTCAAATCAGGTTGTTTGCCTGCTTTGATGGCTTTGGTGGCACGGTTTAGCATATCCATATAGAGATTAAAACCAACCGCTTGCATATTGCCGCTTTGGTTTTTGCCCAGCAGCTCACCCGCCCCACGAATCTCAAGGTCTTCACTGGCAAGCATAAAGCCTGCCCCCAATGTGTTAGCACGGCTGATGGCATCAAGGCGCTTTTGGGCATCCGTTGTCAAGCCTTTAATAGACGGTACAAGCAGATAACAATAAGCTTGGTGGTGACTGCGACCAACACGCCCACGAAGTTGATGAAGCTGCGCTAGCCCGAATTTATCGGCACGGTTAATGATAATGGTGTTGGCATTGGGGATATCAATGCCCGTTTCGATAATGGTAGTGCACACCAACACATTGTGTTTTTTGTGGTAAAACGATTGCATGATTTGCTCAAGCTCTCGTTCTTTCATTTGACCGTGAGCCACTGCCACCCGAGATTCGGGCACAAGCTCTCGCACGGTTTCTGCCATGCGCTCAATGCTTGCCACATCGTTATGCAGTAAAAACACCTGTCCGCCACGCAATAATTCACGCAAAATCGCTTCTTTGAGTAAGTTATCAGACTTTTGCATGACAAAGGTTTTAATTGCCAACCGCCTTGCCGGGGGCGTGGCAATAATCGACATGTTTCTCATACCCGATAACGCCATGTTCAGCGTGCGCGGTATGGGTGTTGCAGTCATTGATAATACGTCAACATCCGATTGCATGGCTTTGATACGCTCTTTATCTCGGACGCCAAAACGGTGTTCTTCATCAACAATCATCAGACCTAAGTTGGCAAACTTGACATCTTCTTGCAAAATTCGGTGGGTACCGATGACGATATCAATTTTACCTTCGGCTAAGCCTTTGAGAATCGCATCGTGTTGTTTTTTGGTGCCAAAGCGAGAAAGCGACTCAATACGAATGGGCCAATCGGCAAATCGATCCAAAAAGTTGTCTTCGTGTTGCCCAGCAAGCAGCGTCGTCGGTACTAGCACTGCCACTTGATACCCTGCTTGCACTGCAATAAAAGCGGCACGCATTGCCACTTCGGTTTTACCAAAACCGACATCACCGCACACCAGCCTATCCATGGGCTTATTTTGCTTCATATCAAACTTAACCGCCTCAATGGCATTGGCTTGGTCGGGCGTTTCTTCAAACGCAAATTGACTGGCAAATAAGTCATACTGGATTTGGTCAATTGGGAAGTTAATGCCCACTTTGGCATCACGGCGGGCTTGTACGTTGAGCAGTTCTGCCGCCACATCATGAATTTGGCTGAGTGCCTTGGCTTTAGCTTTATCCCATTTACCACTACCTATGGTATGAAGCGGTGCGGTTGCCGAGTCGCCACCCGCATAACGGCTGATGAGTTGCAGATTTGCCACAGGCACATACACACTGGCATCATCTGCATAGGTAAGATGGATGAACTCTTGCAGTTGTCTATCAATCTCAAGGGTAATCAAGCCTTGATAACGCCCAATGCCAAAATCAATATGCACCACAGGGTCGCCGATATTAAGCTCACTGACCGATTTAACCAAAAATTCATCAGACACATCGCTTTGGCGACGGCGGCGAGTCTGTAACACCTGCCGTCCAAACAACTGGGTTTCTGAGAGAATTGCAAACTTATCAGGGAGTAACGCGCCTCGTTCAATCGGTGCAATGGTCAAGGCAATCGCATTACTATGCGCTTCATCCATATTTGCAAGAAAATCGGTCAATCCTGAAACACTTTGTAAATTAAAGCGTTTTTGCAACAGCTCCGATAAAATCTCCCGGCGACCCGCAGTTTCGGCAACCAATAATATCGGTTTAGCAAACTGCTCGCGAAATGCCATCAGTCTTTGCAGTGGCTCAGCAAGTTTGTGGTCAACGGTTAAATCAGGTGGTGTGTCAACCAATGCATTGATTGCCCCAGCTTTGGTGTCATGAATTGGCTGTTCGCTGGTGATAATGCGAGGATATTGGGCAATTTTTTCATTAAAGATATGTTCTGCCAGATACAAATCTTGCGGTGCCAAAATCGGTTTTTCGATATCGTGCCTGCGGTCATTGTAACGAGTTTGGATTTGTTGCCAAAAATTTTGGTAAGCCGTCTCTATTTGATTATCGACGATAAACAAGCTATCTTTGGGCAAATAACTAAAAAAATCCGAGCCATTTTGCCAAGTATCCGTTTCAAAGAATAATGGCTGATAATACTCCACTCCGGCGGGTGCAATGCCGTTCATCACATCGTTAAACAGCTCAAAACGGCGGGCAGATGTGTTGGCAAAGGTGCTAGCAAAATTGGCGCGAAACGTTTCTCTACCCTCATCCAGGGGAAATTCTCGCGCCGGTAAAATCTGAAAACTGGTGATTTTACCGATAGTTTCACCCGATTTTTTTTGACTATTCATAAACTTGATATATTGATGGGGGTCACTGTCTTTTAATTCGTCCAAATCCGCTTGGGTCAAGCTACGCTGGGTTTGCGGGTTAAAAAAACGGATACTCTCAATCTCATCATCAAACAAATCAATGCGGACTGGAAACGGCTGACCAATGGCAAACAAATCAATCACGCTACCACGCACAGCAAATTCCCCAGGCTCAAAGACATTATCTACCGCATGATAGCCCGCGGTTGCCAGTTTTCGACGTTCGGTTGCCACATCAAAGGTGTCCCCCACTGACAAATCAAAGTGTTGACCCAATAGCCATGATGCAGGGGCGACGCGGTGCATTAAGGTCTGCACCGAAATCAGTAAAATACCATCAGTTGGCATATGAGTAAGCAAATGAATCCGCTCAGAGACAATGTCATGGTGCGGTGACAGCTCATCATAGGTAAGCGTTTCCCAATCAGGAAACACATGGGCATCAACCCCACTAAATGCCAACTCTGTTTCAAGCTGATTGAGCTGATTTTGGTCACGGGTCACGACGACTTTAAGCCGGTTTTGCTGACCACTATCGCTGCTAGTAAGGCTGGTGAGCCATAAGGCTTGGGTCATGCCTTGTAAGTTGCCCAGCCATTTTTTGTCATGCTTAGCATTGTCAAACAACGATTGGTTGAGTCGAAAGGAAAGATGAGACAGTGAGTGTGTAACATTCGTCATTGTTATCGGTCTTTTGGTTATAAGTCTTTTGAGTTAAAAAGGCGAAAAATAATGACGTTATTGTGGGGGTTTTTGCTGAAAAATTAAAGCTAAAATAGCAGTGTTTTAGCAGACTTTTTGGCAATAACACTTTAACACTTTATCCCTGCAATGCAGCAATCTAGCTTCTTTTACCAAAGTGATATGCAAAAAAACACCGCCAATTTGGCGGTGCTTTTTTGTCAAGTTGACGTTATTTTTTGAGCCATTTGGTGATTTGGGCTTTAACAAATTTAGGATTTGAGTTACCCCAGTTGGCGTAGATTTCGGTAAAGAGTGTACCTGTAATATCTTCGATTTCCGACTGGGTGATTTCGGAACTACCTTGTTTACCAAAGATAACCACCTCATCGCCTGCTTTGACATCGGGGTAATCGGTGACATCGACCATAGTGGTATTCATCGAGATTTTGCCCAATGCAGGGACTTTATGACCATTAATTAAGACATGACCTTTATTGGTAAAGGCGCGACGGTAGCCGTCTGAATAACCGAATGGTAAGTTTGCCAAATAGCTATCTCGTGTCAAGGTATAAGTGCGGTCATAGCCAACCGTTGAGCCTTTAGGATAGAAATTGACGCTAGCCACACGGCTTTTGAACGACATAATGTAGTTAAAATCTGGACGTTCATAGTAAGGCTCGCCAAACAAAATCGCCCCTGGACGCACCATATCAAACCAACCTTCTGGCACGTTCAGCGTCACAAATGAGTTCGCCGCATGGATGGTGAGTTTTTTACGGTCGAGTTTAGCGGTCTTAATCAGCCAATCGATATTTCGTTTAAAACTAGCCAACCCTTTTTGTACATCGGCTTTATCCTCAACAGGAAAATGGGTCATGATACCGACGATGTGGAGATTTTTAAGCTTAGTAATTGCCAAAGCGTCTTGTTTAGATTTCGCAACGCTCAAATCTAAGCCGTTACGGTCCATGCCACCGTCGTTGAGTGCCATATGAAAATTAATGACCACGCCCGCTGCTCGTGCGATATCACTGGCAGTTTGGGCTTGTTTAAGGGTACCAAATAACTCTTCGATATTGTATTTTAAGCCGTCTTCAATTTCTTGGTTGGTCGCCGTACGCACCCGCATCACTCGTCCTTTATAGCCGTGCTTGCGGGCGATACGGGCTTCTTCGTTACTGGCAATACCAATACAAGGCACTTTATGCTCAATCACGGTAGGCATCAAATTATCAATGCCAAAGCCATAGGCATCGGCTTTTAAAATCGCACAGATTTGGGATTTACCGCCTAAATGCGCGCGCATCGCTTCAATATTATGCCCGTACGCCTTAGTATCTATTTCAAGCCAAGCGTTGGTATTGGCAAGATTAACGATATGAGGATTATCGCCAGCATACGTTAGCGCGGGCGCGGCTTGCGCGGGCGCAGCGTGATACATGACGGTGGCGATGGCAAGCGATAGCAGAGTTTGATGTAGTTTCATAATAATTCCCAAAATGATATGACAATAAAAAAATCAGAAAAAGCACGCGCTTTCATGCGCTGATGTTAACGCAGTCAAGCCATATAACCAGTTAATATATTAACAATTGATGCAGTTTTTTAACCAACATAGATTACTTTTAAGTTTAGTAGCTTAAGTTAGCTCATTAAAGCAATGATGTCTGACTCACAATCATGCCATTGTTATCAGCATACACATACATGCCAGAGTTGATAGTTAGACCGCCAAAGCTGATCTCGATATCCGTCTCGCCCACCCCTTTGCGATTGGATTTGCGGGGAATGGCGCCGAGCGCTTGTACGCCGATTGGCATTTTGCTCATATCATCCACATCTCGCACACAGCCATACACAATCACGCCAGCCCAGCCATTATCAACGCCGCTTTGTGCAATCATATCACCCAGCAAGGCACAGCGCATTGATGCACCACCGTCTACCACCAAAACCTTGCCATTGCCTTTCTCATCTTTGCCATGCGTGGCTAACAGCTCTTTAACCCGGCTATTGTCTTCAAAGCATTTGACGGTTACCACTTCACCGCCAAATTTTGTGTTACCGCCATAACTAAAAAAGCGTTTGCCTTCCATATTGGGTGCACAAACCTGACATTCTGGATTATCATCTAATAAATCACAGGTAATAAAATTTTGTAACGTCATGTCGCTCATCATCGTTCCTTAAGTCAATGGTTTTTTTGGGAAAGTTAGTTTCTAAACCGCGTCATCGCTAGCATTTCACCGTTACTGATAACTTGGGTTTTCTTGACGGTATCGACGCGATTGGCGCATTTTTCATAAGTATGTTTGATGTGCCAATTGTTGCTCACCAGCGCCATTGCCATCGCTACCCTATCGGCTTCTATGGGACGGACAGGCAGTTTTTTGGGTACGATAGGTTTGATGAGTTTGTACGCCGTCTGCGCGATGGTTTCAAGTTTACGATCATCGTGTTTGCCAAGCAGCAAAGAGGGACGAAAAATTGCTAATTCTTGAAACCCTAAATTGTCAATCGCAGTCTCAAGCTCACCTTTGACACGGTTATAAAAAAAGCGACTGTCAGCATTGGCGCCCATCGCCGATAACAAAAAAAACCGCTCTACGCCTTTTTGTTTGCAAGCTTTTGCAAATGCCACATTAAAGGTAAAATCGATTCGCCGAAAGGCGGCTTCACTACCCGCTTCCTTAATGGTAGTACCCAGACAGCTAAAAGCATCGGTGTCTTTACCTATCGACAGCGCAGACACAAATTCATGCATTTGATTAAAATCTTTAAGCTGATAAAAATGCATCGAATCACTCAACCCTTTTGGCTGAGAGCGCGCAATGATAATGACTTTTTGATAAAGACTGCCAAGCTGGGTCAGTAGTGAATTGCCTACCAAGCCGGTTGCACCGATGATTAATGCTGTGCGCTGCATAAAACAATGACCTCAGTATGAATATTTTTATGAGTTTTTAATGTCATTTTATTTAATCACAGATAATCAAAACTTTCACCTACAAATACGTTTTTTTCAGCATTGATGGGCATTGCCCGCTGGTTTTTTGGTCAATAGACGAAATACGCTGAATAATCTGCCGAATAAGTTGTTATTGTAGCGTGAGTTTGCTAAAATAGCGGGCTTTAAATCCGCTTGATATCGTTAATTGTGTTTCCGTGTCTAGTGATTCAAGGATTCAAGCAACCCTCACTACCCGTATCTGTAATAAGCGAATGGCTGCTCACTTACTAACAGATCGATTTATATTGCAAATCCAAGGAGATTTACGTGGCAAATTCTGCACAAGCTCGCAAACGCGCTCGTCAAAACGTTAAACGTCGTCAATTAAAAGCATCACAACGTTCTATGGTTCGTACTTTCATCAAACATGTGGTAAAAGCCGTTGAAGATAAAAACTACGAGGCAGCGACTGAAGCTTACAAAAAAGCAGTTCCAGTGATTGACCGTATTGCTGACAAAGGCGTGATTCACAAAAACAAAGCAGCACGTCATAAAAGCCGCTTAAACAAAGCAATTAAAGCCCTTAAAACTGCTTAATTGTTTGTTTAAAACTAAAAAAGCCAATTCGTATTGAATTGGCTTTTTTATTGAGCCTGATTTGGCTATAAAACTGATTTAATTATAAAAAAAAGCTGAAATTTCGATTTCAGCTTTTTTTATTTAGCTTACCTAAAAGCCCATCGATGCGTTTCCTCAGGGATTTAATTATGCTTTTAATTCAGCTAGGACTTGCTCACTGACTTTATCAATCGCTTGTGTGCCATCAATTTTGGCATAACGTGGCGCGTTTTGACCCGATTTTGCCAAGTCTTGATAAAAACCAACCAAAGCTTCTGTTTGGTTATGATAAGTCGCTAAACGATCACGGATGGTATCTTCTTTATCATCCTCACGCTGAACCAAGTCTTCACCGGTTTCGTCATCTTTACCTTCCACTTTGGGTGGATTATAGACCACATGGTACACGCGACCTGAAGCAGGATGAGAACGACGACCTGACAAACGAGACACGATTTCTTCATCAGGTACGGCAATTTCTACCACGTTATCGATGTGTACGCCTGCATCGGCTAACGCTTGCGCTTGTGGAATGGTACGGGGAAAGCCATCAAAAATACAACCGTTGGCACAATCTGGCTGCGCAATACGGGCTTTAACTAGGTTGATAATTAAATCATCTGAGACAAGTCCGCCGGCATCCATGATACTTTTGGCTTGTTTGCCAAGCTCAGTACCTTCTTTGATAGCGGCACGTAGCATATCACCTGTTGAGATTTGTGGAATATTAAATTCCTTGGTGATGATTTGTGCTTGGGTACCCTTACCAGCGCCAGGTGGCCCTAAAAGAATAATACGCTTCATAAACCTATTCCTTAAGTCGAAATTATTAAAATCGCCCTATCTCATTACTGCAATAGCAAAAAAGACCCACAAATGGTGTGTTCGAATAACTAACAGTTTTGAAATACTGGGTTAACAATACTCGTTAACCGCTAAAATCTCAAGCAATTTTTGCAAAATAATTTAAATTGATAGGGGTATTAAAAATAAAAATGTGGCAAGAGTTAACTCACCACCTATTCAATTATGCCCGTATTCAATCAAGGAATTTTTCATAACGATTTAAGGCACGATTTTATCAATCAATACCGTTGTCGAGTCAGCCGTTTTCTCTAGCGGTACGGGGTTACTCGTCAAGTCACCGCTTTGCGGCATGGCATCACCTGAGGCACTAACACGGGCAGTAATCACCAATGGCTCATTCGTGCTAATTGCCGAACTTAAGGTCATGGTCGGCATGATGCTATCGTTATCGCTGATGTTAATTGCCATACCATTGATGGTTAAGCTATCTGCTGACAGTTTTTTGGCAGCAACAGGGGGACCACCTGCCATCTTACGCACATTAACAAATAAGCTTTCCCCTTTTTTCACCCGTCCCAATATCTCAGGGGTGACTTTGACATTGACTATAATCGCCTGTTCGCCTTGGGCCTCACGCTGGTTGATAGTCTGTTCAAGTTCAGATAAGCTGTTTAAAGCTTGGGTATGATCGCCAGGACGCGCTTGGATTTCGGTGCGTAGTAGCGCTACCCATTTTCGAGACTGCGCGTAGTTACCCGCTCGCATTTCACCCATTGCCATCAGCATTTGTGCGCCTTGGTGTTTGGGACTTTTGGCTAGAATATGCTCAACCACTTGACGGGTTTTGTCATCCATTACCCCGCCTTGGGTAAAAAAGCTAGTTTGCGCGTAAGTAATGGCGATTTTTTCATCATCAGGATTGAGACGATACGCCCTTGCCAAGGCTTCAATTGCTTGCTCGGGTGCTTGCAAGGCTACAAACACTTCAGATAGACGGAACCAACGTAGCGGATCGGTGGCATGATGATGCACGTTGGTTTGCATGGCACTAATCAGTCCCACACTGTCTTTGGTCGCCCATTCGGGTGGCGTATCGATTTTTGCGGTCAGCAAATCATCCGCGACTTGTCCCAAGCGATTTTGTGCATCCCATAATTGATAGACGGGCGTGCGGTCGCCAATCATCACATAAGCCATCGCAGATAATAGCGGAATCCAGATGATAACTATCAGACGGCTTTTCCAATTGGGGGTAAAATGGCTGGTATCTTGATTGTCACTGATGTCTAGTAATTGACGCTCTAACGCCAGTTTTTGGGTTTGATAAGTCGCCTCATCGATTTGACCCTCGCCAAAATCGGCATCAAGTTCTACCAACCGTTGTTTAAATACTTCAATATTGAGCGTTAGTAGCTGATTATCAGCGCGATTGGCAATAGCGTGATGGTCTTGGGTTTGCAACCAAGGTAACAAAATAAATACCGCAAGCGTGATAGCAAACAAAAGCGCGACAATGATAAAAATAATTAGCGTTGACATTAATTTTCCTTAACCGCTGCTTGATTGATTTCACTAGTTTTAGCATTGGCAGCGTTATCATTGGCGTTTAACAAGTCTTGTAATCGCTGTTGTTCGGCGGCTGAAAGTGGCGCATAGCCGTCTTCTATGGGATTGGCAATGACAGCGGCACGTTTTGACGAATTACGGTTACGAATAAACCAAGCCAGCATCACAAACACCAACAACACAGGCGGAAAAAACCATAAAATCCAGGTGGATGGGCGCACAGGTGGTTTGTAGCTAATAAAGTCACCGTAGCGCTCATTCATATACTGGCGAATTTCGGCGTCGGAACGACCGTCTTTGACCATGTCATAAGTCTTTTGTTTTAAATCTTGTGCAATTGGCGCATCGGAACCTGCCAAGTTTTGATTTTGACATTTTGGACAACGAAACTCTTCGATAAGCGCACGATACTGGGCTTCTTGGCGCGGGTTGTCAAATTGGTAGGTATCAATATTTGCCCAAGCCGATATGGATAACCCTGCGACTAACAATACCATAGCCATCGCCCTGACTATCAAATGAAGAGTTTTTGAAAATGTGATACTCATTGGCACACCTCACGGATTTTAGCATCGGCGGCTTGTTCACGCAGCGCAGTCATACAAGGCAATACTTGCTTATTGTAGCGATCTTCGTTGATTTCACCCAAGATATGCTGGCGCACATTGCCTTTGCCATCAACCACAAACGACTCTGGCACACCCGTCAGACCCAAATCAATGCCAAAATTCCCTTCTTTGTCTTGCACATTGAGGGTAAATGGGTCTTCATGGGTGTTGAGATAATCAAGCGCGTCTTTGGTTTCATCTTTATAATTGACTCCAACAATCGGTACGCCTGCCTTTGACATTTGCAATAAAAACGGGTGTTCAACTTTACAAGTCACACACCAAGATGCCCATACATTGAGTAAAAATGGCTGTTTGGGTAACTGCGCTTGGGTAATCATTTGTGATGGGTTACCCAAAGACGGTAAGCTAAAACTTGGCAAAGCGCGATTGAGCGAGGTGTTGGTCACTACCGTGGTATCTTTGCCCAACCGCGTATAAAACAGCGCAATGATAATCAAAAAAAGCACCAAAGGAATTAAAAACCAAAGTTGTCTTTTACGCATTGCCATGAGCACTCTCCTCACCTAACTTGCTGTCATTTTTTACTAACACGGGGGCATTTGCCGCTGCTGTGTTAATCGCTGCCAAATTCCCCGACTTGTCATCACTCATATCAGCAAGTCTCGGCAGTTTACGATAGCGTTTATCAAACATACTTAAAATCGCACCCAGCGCCAGCACAAAACCGCCCCACCACACCCAGCGTACGCCAGGTTTGATATAGATACGCACCGCCCATTTAGTGGCAGTGGCTTCCGTTTGATTAACCCCTAAAATCGGCTCACCCATTGCCATGTAGATATCTCTTAATGGGTTGTACTGGATAGAAGCTTCGGTCATGGGCATTTGACTGACCACATAATGGCGTTTTTCTGGATAAAGGGTCGCGACCACTTGATTATTTTTACGAACACTGACGACCGCTTGGGTGGCATCAAAGTTGGCGCCGCGAATTTTTTTTAGTTCATCCATCGTGAACTGGTAGCCCTGTACTTCAACCGATTGGTTTTTTTGCATGGCAATGTCTTTTTCGATACTTAAGCTTGTGGTAATGGCAATGCCCATCACGGATAGTAAAATACCCAAATGCGCTAGCTGCATTCCCCAATAGCCCATGTGCAGACGTTTCAGCCCAGCGCCCAGCGAGCGCGCGTTACGGGTTTTGTCTTTGATATCAATCACCATCCATACCAACACCCATAAACACAGTGCCGCTGACATAAAGATGTTGATATTGATGCCACTCACCAAGAAATAGCTTAAAACCCCGGCTAACACAAAACAGCTGGCTAAAATCGCCAAGCCTATACCTAAGAATGGACGGGTGTCTTTTTTCCAACGGCTGACCGGTCCAATGGCTAAAAACAACAACAATAACCAAGTTAATGGCACAAATAACGCATTAAAATAAGGCGCGCCGACCGATACTTGACCCAGTTTTAACGCATCGGCCAGCATTGGATAAAGTGTGCCAATGACCACCACGATGGTTGCGACTAATATAATAATGTTATTGATGACCAATAATGTCTCACGAGATTTGAGCTGATAATGGCTTTCTTGGGTTAAACGCCAACCGCGCCACGCAAACATCGCCAGACCGCCACCGATTACCACGCCCAAAATCACTAGGATAAACAGACCGCGGGTGGGATCTGCGGCAAATGAGTGAACCGAGGTAATGACCCCCGAACGTACCAAAAACGTACCCAATAAACTCAAGGCAAAAGTGAAAATCGCCAACATAATCGTCCAAGCTTTGAACACGCCGCGCTTTTCAGTAACTGCCAATGAGTGTAATAATGCGACCCCACCGAGCCAAGGCATAAACGACGCGTTTTCCACAGGGTCCCAAAACCACCAGCCACCCCAGCCAAGCTCGTTGTATGCCCACATTGAGCCAAACACAATCCCTAAGGTCAAACAGCTCCAAGCCGCTAGTGTCCAAGGACGCGACCAACGCGTCCACACCGCATCTAACCGACCCGCCCACAATGCTGCCATGGCAAAAGCAAACGGTACTACCGCGCCCACATAGCCCATATACAGCATCGGCGGATGAAAGATCAATCCGGGGTCTTGCAGTAGTGGATTCAAATCTTTGCCATCCACGGGGATGCTGGGTAGACTGCGATTAAAAGGTGACGACACAAAAATCACCATGCTTAGCATCATCATTTGCACAAAGGCTATAATCACCAACACGCGTGCGCGCATGGCAAGCGGCAGGCTTCGACTAAAAACGGCTACCGCCGCGCCCCAAGTGGCCAAAATGGTGACCCACAGTAACAGTGAACCTTCATGCCCACCCCACGTGGCGGATAGGCGATAGTACCAAGGCAGCAAAGAATTTGACTGATTAGCGACATAAATCAACGTAAAATCATTGGCATAAAACCCATACATCAGGCACAAAAATGACGTACCGGTTGCCAAAAACTGCGCAATGGCAAAACTTCCCGCCAGTCGTTGCCAAGCAGGTTGGTGTTTAAACACCCCGACTGCTGGCAAAATAACCTGTAAAATGGCAATCACCAAGGCTGAAATAAGCGCAAAATAGCCCAATTCAGTAATTAACATACCCACTGCTCCTATCGCTGTAGTGGTTATCACACTGTAGAATTTTCACCAAAAAAATGGGTCAAATTAATAAAACACCAATATCAAATGTATCCAGCCCGCCAAAAACCCTGTCACACCGCCCAAAATAATCAGTGTTAATTCATCTTCACGAAAGGCAGGACGCAACAGATTTTGAAATTCATTGGGCGTCAATGCGCGAATACGGTCTCGAAACAGCCCAAAGATTTTTTCTGCGCGGCTAAGGTTTAGCTCAGGATTACTCATCGGCACCATAGTCGCTGCAATTGACTTATCAATAATCACGTGCTTAAGCTGACCAAACTCTTTACGACCCAAACCAAATTTCAAGCTTGTTTGAATCACCTGTGATTCCAAAATTGGGTTTAGGTGTTTTTTAATCAGCTCACGCGTTTGCATCGCACGGCTGCCATACATCATTTCATGCATGATGTTTTTGAGCGTGACCAAATCTTTGACCACAATCTCAGCAAACACCTCAGAGACCTCAGGCTGGCGTTTCATAAAACCACCTTGCCAGTTAAATTGTCCCATATGCGGTTTTTCAAAGCGGATAAACGGCAGCGATTTGCTAAAACTAAAAAATTTGGGATAGCGATAATAATGCGGCTCAATCGGATTAAACACCATCCAGATGGCAATCCAATTGGTCAACAGCCCCCAAATCGCGGCAAAAAACGGCACCGTCCAGTGCTGCGGCACAAACCAAAAAATCGCCATCTGCAAAATACCAAATACAAACCCAATCAGCGCACTGATATGCCAAATAAAATTAATCTCTTTTTGACCTACCTTCAAAAACATCCGCACCATCAGCGCGCGGTCGCTTTCCATCTTATTGACAATCATCTCGCGCATATCAACCAAGTTTTCGACATTGTAGGTCAAGTCGAGCACCAGATTTTTCATGATAGCTGGCAATTGCTCGTGTCCATACGCATAGATACGGCGTTTGACAGCAAAAGGCAGATTCGCCCACAGCGTTGCCGAGCGCTCATTCATGATTTCATCAATCAGCAAATCCAAGTTTTGGTTCATGGTTTGGCTGATAAAATCTGCCACTTCTTCAGGGTGCATGGCTTGGAAAAACTCATCAAGCGAGCCAAGCTTGGATAAAGTTTGGTCAACAATAATTCCTGAGATTTTACCCGCTTTGCGTGGCACAATGCCCTGCCAGCCGATACCGCCGCCTGGGAACCCTTGAATCTTAATGCCCCAAAAATGAATGGGATAAAATAGCATCTTGAGCGCCATCCATACATGCGCCCAAGTCACGACTGCTGTCACAAATGGAATGGTCAGCATGGCGAAAAATTGCGGATGGGTTGCAAGCTTGTGCCAAATTTCTGCAAACATATCAAAAAAGCTCACATAGTGAAAAAGCTAAAATCAAAGGACCATAAAACCGAGATGACATTACAAGGTTTGCTTGACAACGTCTGTAGTATGGGTGCGTGAATATGGGTGCGTTCAAACCGCTAGATTTTAGCACAGAAAGATACATTTTACCTGAAGAAGTTGTATTTTTAGCGGTTTTGCATCCCTATGTTATATCCATATTGCCGTCAATTCGGTTATCATAATTTGATACACTTGTTTTGACAGCAGCCGTTAGTTATTTGCGATTTTGACAGGATTTGGGCATGCTTATTTGCCACATTTTATGCTAGTATATCGCTCTTAAATTTTGACTTAAGCCATCAGATTTAAGCCACCCATACTTAAGCCACCCATATAGGAGCTTAGTAGCTGGGTGATATCCCTATATTTGCATTAAGCTAAACATTCATCGCACCGCGACCCTTTTTAAAACCGTTCTAATTGCTGTTACCCGCTTATGAAACCACCCCATTCTTCAGATATGCAACGTGAAAATCTCATCTTTCGCCGCCGGGTAATTTTGGCATCAGTGTTTGTTTTTTTGGGCTTGGTTGGCTTGATTGTACGCTATGCTTATCTACAAATTTATACCCACGACCAGTACGTTACCCAGTCTGACAATAATCGTATCAAACTGGTTTCTGCGCCGCCCAGTCGCGGCTACATTTATGACCGTAACGGCGTGATTTTGGCAGATAACCAGCCTGTTTTTACCGCTGTCATCAGTCCTGATGAAATTGACAATCCTGACAATACCTTGGCACTACTCACCCCGATTTTTCAGTTGACACCTGAAGAAATCAGCGAAGCTTCAAAAGCCCTTAAAAAAAGTAAAAACGAACCTGTCACCATTAAAATCGGACTCACCGAACAGCAAGTTGCCCAGTTTAGTGAACGCAAACCGTTTTTTAAAGGGGTGACGATTCAAAGTAAACTCACGCGCACCTATCCCTACAGTGATTTGTTTGCCCATGTGATTGGCTATGTTGGGCGTATCAGCGACAACGACAGTAAAAAGCTGGATAAAAAGCTGTATGCAGGCACCGATTTGATTGGTAAAACAGGGATTGAAAAATATTACGAGCCGCTGCTACTGGGCAAACCCGGTTATCAATCAATTGAAACCAATGCTTATGGCGATATCATCAAAAAACTCGATACCAAACCACCCATTCCCGGCAATGATATTTATCTAAGCCTTGATTATGGCTTGCAAAAGGTGGTGAGTGATGAACTTGCTGGAAAAAGAGCGGCTTTGGTGGCAATGGATCCTAGCACAGGCGAGATACTTGCATTTGTTAGTAACCCAAGCTTTGACCCAAACCCCTTTATCTCAGGGATAAGCTCCAAAGAATACAAGGCGCTGCAACAAGACCCCGACATGCCACTGTACAATCGCGCCTTGCAAGGTCAATACCCGCCCGCCTCAACCATTAAGCCTTTTGCTGGGCTTGGTCTGTTAGATGCTGGTATCATGACTTGGGACAGTACGATATATGACCCTGGGTATTTTAGTATTCCAGGTGATAAGCACAAATTTAGGGACTGGAAAAAATCGGGTCATGGTACGGTTAACTTGACCAAATCGATTACCCAATCTGTTGACACCTATTACTACAAGAATACCTATGAGTTAGGTATTGATAGAATGCATGACTGGATGACGCGGTTCAACTTTGGTAAAAAAACAGGTATTGATTTACCGGGAGAAAAAACCGGTGTCTACCCTTCAACGGCATGGAAGATGAAAACTTATAAAAAGCCTTGGTTACCAGGCGAAACTGTCTCTGCCAGTATCGGTCAAGGTTATTTTTTGGCGACCCCTTTACAAGTTGCGAATGCAACTGCCATTTTAGCAAATGCAGGAAATCACTTGACGCCCCATCTATTGAGCAAAACCACGGGGGCGGTTAAATATTCACTTGCCAATAACCCAGACGGTAAAATTCCCTTTAGAGGCACTGAGCAAGATTGGCTCAACATGCAGACTGCCATGGAATTAACGGTAAAATCGGGTACCGCGAAAGGGGTGTATACCGATCGTTACCGTTTGGCGGGTAAAACAGGTACTGCGCAAGTTAAATCTATTGCTCAAGGCAAGCGTTATAACGAGGCAGCACTGAGTGAGCGTCACCGTGACCATGGCTGGTTCATAGCATTTGCACCTGTTGATAACCCACAAATAGCGGTGGCTGTGATAGTTGAAAATGGACGTGGGGGTAGCAAGGTGGCACCCATTGCTCGAAAAGCGATTGATTATTGGTTGCTTACGCGTCATAACAATCCAATCACCCCACCCTCGCCTGAACAACTTGCCAAAATCAATGCGAAAAAACAGCAACTACGACTGCAGCGCCAAGAAGCAATTTTATCAGGTAAACCTATTGTCTCAAAACCCAGCTTATCCAAATCCACTGCCGCCGAACTCACTGCATTGAGTGGCGCTGACTGACGTAATGCAGATGTCCAAACTATGATGTCCAAATTTAGCAAACGACCCAATAAAGCTACCAAATCTCCACCAGTTTCTCACGTGCGTATTATTGGCGGTGAGTATCGGCGGCGTTTGGTAGCGTTTATCGATGCCGATGGGTTGCGACCGACCCCCGACCGTGTCCGAGAGACAGTGTTTAACTGGCTTGCCGATGATTTAGTCAATGCCAAGGTACTAGATTGCTGTGCGGGTAGTGGGGTGCTCGGTTTTGAAGCCTTGTCGCGAGGTGCCAAGCAGTTAACTTCTATCGAGCCTAACCATGAGCAATGTAGGCACATCAAAGCCACCCAAGCCATTTTAGGTATTGATGATACAAAAATTGTGACAATGGAAACTACGATACAACATGCCTTACCGCAACTGGCAAACACCGAGCCGTTTGATGTGGTGTTTATCGACCCGCCTTATCAACTAGCGTTGTGGGGGACAATTTTGCATGGCTTAATAAACCATCAGTTAATCCATCCGCAGTCATTACTATATATCGAAAGCGATCAAGATCACACACAGTTGTTGGAATCATTCACCGCATCACTTGAGCCACTCAAATATAAAAAAATGGGGCAAATTTTTGCCGGCATTTATCAGCTCAAAGCGCTTTAATTCAAAGCGTTTCAATTAAAAGCATTTTAATTCAAAGCCCTTGAATTTAGCCATTAAAAAACCGACTGGATTAACCGAGTCGGCAAATATAATAACCATTCACGCCTAATAGCAAACCTACTATTAGCTCTTAACGCATATACCCACTTGTACGGCAGAAGCGGACGGACAAAAATATTTCGATGACTGTCCTTTTAAGTTGTTAGCTTCATACAGATAGCTGACCCCCACCACCATCAAAAATGTCACCACGAGCGCTAACATAATCACCAGTACAACACTATGAATGTTGATTTTGGAGTGATGGCGCGTCATTTCTACACTATCATCGGTGCCTTTAGTATCGTTCACTTGATGGATCATAACTTGTGTCCTAAAAAATTTGAAATTTAACTGTTTAAATTTCACTCTGTTACTTAGCAATTATCCCTATACGACATAGATTGAAACCTATGTCTAGTAGTGCTACAAAAGCAATTTACAAAGGTAATCAAATATTACATTTATCTTATAGTGATTACATTCTACACTGTATCTGTTACTAAATTATAACAATAATAAAAAAATTACACAATTGTTTTATCAGAAAAGTTCCTATTTGGTCATTTTTTGCGATTAATGGTATAGTGTCATCAAACACTTGAAAAAATTTTTATCCAAACTGGTTAATAATCAATTATCTAGCTAGAATCAATTAGCTAGTTAGCTAATTCCAAGAATCCGCTATTTATCTTTATGACTGAAAATAATAATGAAAAAAAATACACACAAGCAATGGCAAGCGCTGTTATCTGCCAAACCTATCTATCATGGCAATCATTTCACCCAATCCAAGACGTCAAGGACGGCATTTCATAAGGACTATGACAGGCTGGTTTTTTCGCAATCTTTTCGCCAATTGAATCAAAAAACCCAAGTGCATCCGTTAACTCATGAGATGGGTATTCATACCCGCTTAACCCATTCGCTTGAAGTGTCTTGTATTGGTCGCTCGCTAGGGATGATGAGCGCGGAGAAACTCGGTAATGACTTGCCAAGCGGCTTTACCATGTCGGATATGGGAGTCATTGTGCAGGCAGCTTGTCTGGCGCATGACATCGGTAACCCCCCATTTGGGCATGCGGGTGAACAGGCGATTCGAGATTGGTTTTTTCAGCCTGCGCAGCGCCAATATCTAAGGCGGCTTAGCCCGCGCCAGCAAATAGATTTATTAGCGTATGAAGGCAATGCGCAAGGCTTTCGACTGCTGACCCGTAACGAGCATCATCCCGATGCAGGCGGCATGCGCTTGACAGCGGCGACGCTGGGCGCTTTTATGAAATACCCTTATCTTTCCACACCTATCAACCCAGTCAGCAACCCAGTCAGCGACAGTGACGCACTGCCCTCACCCTTAACGCTCAAAAAATTTGGTTGTTTTGAAAGTGAAGCGCCGTATTTGCATGATTTGGCAGAGCAGCTGCGATTACCCAAGACTCAAAGGGGGTACGCGCGTCATCCATTGGCTTATTTGCTAGAAGCTGCCGATGATATTTGTTATGCGCTGATTGATTTGGAAGATGGGATTTTACTGGGTATGTTAGCGTATCATGAAGTTGAGCCACTGCTGCTCAAACTCGTCGGTAAACGGCTTGGGGTACCGTCTGAAGTCACGACCAATGCGCCTATCAGCCAAAAATTAGCCGCGCTACGGGGGCGAGCAATGCGGCGATTGGTGGACAAAGTTACTGATGCCTTTGTTGCCAACCAAGCCGCATTATTGGCAGGTGAGCTGACGGGCAGCTTATTTGACTACTGCCCCAATAACGTACGCAGTAGTATCAGTGAAGCCAAAAGCCTAGCCCATACCCGTATTTTTCAACATCCAAGCAAAGTACGCGTTGAAATCATGTCAAACCGCTGTTTACATACGCTACTTGATGCGTTTATGCCGCTCGCGTTGACGGGTAATTCAGCAGACAGTATCTCTCAGTTTGAGCAATTACGGCTGCTTAATCTATTAAATGCCCATTTAAGCAATGTTAGTCGGCAATTAGGGGATGATGTTTATCAAAATATCTTGTGTATTTTAGACATGCTGACTGGCATGAATGATCATGAAGCCTATCGGCTCGCGCAAGCGTTAAAAGGCAATTGGTCGGTGAATATTTAAACCTCATCGCTGAGCTTCAATCGCCAATCGTCAATCGTCAATCGTCAACGATTGTATATTTGGCGTTTTCGGCTTAGAATATTTTTCCTTATTTAACCCGCTGATTGGATACCTAATGACTAGCCGTGACTTGCAAAAACGCCAAACCCGTCAAGCCTTTTTTCAATCGGTGCTTCAGTTATCGAGGTCAGGGCATGCGTTTTCGTCGATCTCACTTCGTCAGATTAGCCGCGAAGTGGGCGTAGTGCCGACGGCTTTTTATCGACATTTTCAGGATATCGATGAGCTTGGCACCTGCTTGGTCAATGAAGAACTCGGTCACACGCTGCAAAGTCTGCGCGATCATTTGCAGCTAGGTCGCACCCGAACGCATGAAGGTCAAATTGCCTCAAGCGTGCGTTTCTTTTTGGAAAGTGTGGAACACGCGTCATTGCACTGGCACTTTATTGTCTCTGAACGCTATGGTGGCAACCAAGCTGTGCAAAATGCACTCGACGAGCAAATCAGCTTGTTCGCGCAAATCATGACCGATGATTTGGCCATGCAACCTGCCTTTGGTCATTTAAATCAAGAAGTACGGCTGTTGATTGCGGATATGGGCGTAAATATGTATTTTTCTTGGGTGTATCAATGGCTCAAATTTGACCCCACCGAGGTGCAAGGTAAGCAAGAGTATCTCAATCGCTGTATCAAACAGGCGCAAGTGCTGTTTTATGGCGTCCGTAATTGGTATCCTTAACCAAAACTTAAGCTAAAAAACAGTAAAACCAACAAACCGTGAAACCAAAAAACCGTGAAACCAAAAAAGGCTGAGCATTAACTCAGCCTTTTTACTGTTTATCAACCCATTAATAGCGCCAGTTATAAATCAAATCGACAGAGTTATTGATGGCGGATTTAGCCTCAATGTATAAGCGCCTTGTTAATTGATAACGCATACTGAGCTCAGGCTGCGAGGTGAACACGCCTACCCCATACCGTATAAACAAGTCTGGGGTGATATACCCTGTTAGACTGACCAAGGTGTCATTGCCCGAGCCATTGGCATCTAACGTTAAACGCTGCAACCCAAACGCCCGACCAATTTGGTTGGTAAATTGGCGCGTCCCGCTTAAGCCATAACTTAACCCTGCTGCGGCAATGGTATTGTTGACGCGATTTCTAAAGTCTTGTTCGTTGGTAGTTTGACCTGAATTGTTATTTAGACTACCTGTCACCAACGCATTCATCGCCTGCTGTTCACTAAGTCCGCCATTATTAAACACGGTAATATTTGGCGCACTGGTGCTGCCTTTGACTTTGACACCCACTTGTACGCCTTGCACGTCTTTTACTGCCTCTACGTTTAGCAGTGGTTTCATCACTTCACCATTGAACCGAACTTGCGCAAAGTTTAGATTCAAGCTTTGCCCAAATACTTCGACTTTTGAGCGGCGTGATACTTGTACCACCCCTTCTGCTTTCATGGTGCCTTGACCGCGCTGGGTGATATGCAGCGCACCCGCCAATGGCAAGCGTGCCCCAAAACCTTGGAAGCTGACGCGATCGCCGAGATCCACACCCACATCTGCGTTGATGCTCCAGGGTTGAGTGACTTTTAGCACATCATCAATCTGACCCATCAAGCGTCTATCAATCACGTTAACATCTGGGGATTTGCTCACCACATTGCTTGTGGTTTCAGGTGGGCGAATGGTGGCACGAGGCACATCAACCACGCCTACGATATTCACGTAGCGCTGGCTAGGTTTGACAATCACATCAAAAATTGGATTAATAATGGCAGAAATCGCAGGCGGCTGGCTCACTTGCAGCGCTTTACCTTGCAGCTTCAGCTTGGCTTGCAACTCACGTGTCCAATCAACTGTACCGGTAATGGTGCCTTGACCATCGCCTGCACTGGCAAAAGACCCATCAATAGAGGCTTGATTGCCTGCCACGTGCGATAACACATTAATCTTATCAAAGCGCATCGGCACGCCTGTGATGCTAAGACCGGCATCTTGTAACTCAATATCGCCCACAAATTTGGGCTGCATTAATGAACCACTGATTTTACCTGCCACAAGACCGTTACCTGTCAAGCGTTCAAACGATGGGAAGAAAGGTTTAAATACCGCCAAATCAATATCTTGAAAAACAACGGTGCCTGAAATCGGTTTTGACTGTATGTACGGATTGACAGTGGCGTCCAAATAGCCATTGCCTGCACCATTGGCTGTTTTGATATCTGCACGAAGTTTTAGCCCTTCTGCGGTTGAACGGGCGATGACACTGATACGCTCATAGGCAATGGTCGTTGGATTTTCTTCAGGGGTTTGTGGGGCAGTACCAAATACCCCGTTATCGGTAAAGAAGCTGGCATTGATACTGGGTCGTTGGTTCTTCTGCCAATGAACGAGTGCGGTGCCGTTGAGTTTTCCTGACCAAGCGATATCACGCGGCATCACCACAGAGAAAATTTGGCTATCAATTTGTTGTACGCTGACATCGACATTGCCTTGCCCATTACTGACCACAAGGTTGTTTTTTAGACACAGACTGCCGTTTTGACCCACCATTTGCCAGCAGTGTGCCGCCATTTGTACATTCAGGTTTTGCCAGCCCAATAGCATTTGTGCGGGCTGTAGCTGTTGCAGCTTGGCATATTTGGTACCAATTTGTCCATTACCGAGCATACCCGACCACTGTTTTTTGGCAAGATCGATACGACCTTTGAGCGTCGCTTGTACTTGTCCTTTGGTACTATCTGCTTTGACATCCAAGGTGTGATTGTCTTGGGTACCGTTAAAATACAGTTGCAAAGAGCGCAGCGGTTGATTAGCGATATTGATACCCGTTGCAGTCAATTGCAACTGACTGGGTGATTTGGCAAGATTGACCAATTTGCCGGTGATTTTGGCATCGAGTACCACAAAGTTTGGCAGTGAAATGTTACGCCCGACTAAATCCACATAGATATTAGGCAGTGCTTGGTTGTTATCTTGGGTTAAGACAAT
The DNA here is from genome assembly GCF_031979465.1 of Moraxella sp. CTOTU46934. NCBI lineage: Bacteria > Pseudomonadati > Pseudomonadota > Gammaproteobacteria > Moraxellales > Moraxellaceae > Moraxella > Moraxella sp. CTOTU46934. The sequence goes on along the minus strand of NZ_DALZEG010000006.1, from coordinate 101,657 downwards.
GCCGCCTTTAACGATACCTTTTAGCTGCGGCATTAGCTGATTGAGCGTGCTGATATCGACACTGGTCACTAGTTGATTTTGGTTGCCATTGGCGGTGATGCGATTGCTGCCCCATTGTACCAGCAGATTATTGGCTTGCAGACTTTCAACAAGACGGCGGATTTGTCCGTATTTTTGATTATTGGCGCTATTTTCAATGACTTGGCGCAGCGTGCTGAGGTCTTTTGGCAAATTCAGTTTTGCGGTCAATTGACCTGTCGCCAATAACGGTTGGTTTTTTAGCCTGCCTGTGAGATTCATATTGGCGATATGAATGTACTGAGCGCCTGCCCGCCAATAGCCATCGGTATTGATGGTGCCGGTGATTTGGCTTGGCAGACTTGGCACAAAATAGCTGGCATCAAAATTTTTCATGTCAGCATTGATATGCCAGCCGGCACCATTGCTCATATCAATGCTACCGTTGGCATTGATATAGCCTTCTTTACCTTGATGGCTAAATTGATTAATTTTAAGCTGTTGTGGCGTGCCTGCAATATCAAATTTAAACGAGCCTGCGGGTACGTTTGGCGCATTGAGGCTACCATCAAATTTGGCGGCGATATAAGATAATTTATTGCCCAGTAGATCGGCACGTACTTTGCCTGCGCCTTTTAACGCTAAGTGTTTTTTGCTATTGTTGGCGCCCAATAAATCCCCTGTCATGTCAATTTGGTTGATGGTGACATCATGACGGGTCACAACTGCTCGATTGGCTTGGCGAATACGTTGCTGGGTACCGCTGGCAACCACATTGCCCGTCAAGTCTTGCAGCGGGATGCTATTTAAAATGCTGTGGGCATTTAAATGATTGGCTTTGGCATTGATTTGCCAAGCTAACGGCTGATTGCCGCTCGCTAGTTTAATTTTACCATTGCCTGCCAAATTACCTGCCACGCCTTGGTACAGCAATTGAGTGATATCAACCAGCTGACCTGTTTTATTGACATTGACTTGATAATTACCGCTTGGGGCTTGATTGAGCTTTAAGATATTGGCATTGACTTGGGCTTGTACACTGCTGGGTCGCTTGCCGTCTGCCGGCTGAAAAATCACGTGCGCTTTGCCATTGGGACTGTTAAGCTCGCCAATGCTCGGTAGATTGTGACGTATCAGCTGTTGCCAATTGGCATCGATAGTATAAGGTTTATGGTTGCCTTTGGCTTGTCGGATATCGGCATTGATAATTTCACCGTCATCTTGGCGCAGATTTGCCCGTACTTGCATCGGCAATTTATCGGTTGCCACATCATAGACGATGCCTAATTTGCCTGTTAAGGTCTCTGGCGCATAGGGGGCGATGTCTTTTGGCAACAACTGACGAATCTTAAAGCCATTCCCCGTATTCATGAGGGCAATACGGGTGCGGTCATGCCAATCAATCGTGCCTTGACTCGTCAATGTCCCTTGCGCGACTTTAGCCGTGAGATATTCGATACTGAGTTTTTGATTGGCAATCACGCCGCGACCTTGATAATGGCCATCGGGGATATCTTTGGCAGTCAAATCAGCATTGATACGCAGCTGGATATTATTGGTCACCCCGCTCGCAGTCGCTAAGCCATTTTTTAGATGGATGTTTTGACTGGTGGCATAGGGCAATAACACATCTTTCCATTCAAGTTTGGCATTAAATGGCGCGTTTTTATCCATCGGCTGCGCCGTTAAATGCCCAGTAACATCCGATTTATTGTATTTACTCTTTATATCCGCGGTCAAAAATTTCAAACTGCCTGTGGCATGGGTATCGAGCGCATCGACATACACTTTTGACAATGAATTGACGATGACCAGTCCTGTCACATCCAGCGGATAATCATGCTGCAGGTCAATTTTGCCTTTGATTTTATCAACGCTTAATAAATTGTTATACGCCAATTTGCCTTCGCCAACCGTGATTTGGGTATCATACCAAGTAAAATTTTGGACATGCGCTTGTTTAAAATCGATGGGGTCGCGGGTCACTTGCTGATAGCGCACTAAATTTGCTTTTACGTCATCTAAGGTTAAGTTAACAGGCAGTGCGATGCGTGGGTAATCAAAGGGTTTATTGGAAGGGGGTTTTTTGTAGGTGATGACCATGCGATTGATGTTGGCTTCACGCAAATGCACTTCTTTGTTGATGAGCGCGCGCCAGCCAATTTTGACATAGGCTTTATCAACGGTGACTTCGACATAATTTTTGGGGGGATTGTCAGGGATTTTAACATCATACACCCAGATACCATCACGAAGATTGCCTTTGCCGTATGTTAGGCTGATACCTGTTTCTTGAACGATGGCATTGATAAGTAACCGTGTACCCCACGGGGTGCCGACGGCATAATAAGCCCCTAACAAAATCGCAATCAAAATAACGACTAACACCATCACAATTTTAGTGACAAGACCCTGTCGATACCAGTGTCGAAGCCAACCCGCCTCTTCTTTTGCAGGGTCTAAATCTTCACCGTCTGGACTTTTAGTTTCTAGATTTTCAGTGTCTATTTTACCGTCTAGGTCATTATCTACCAATGATTTATCGTCAGGCTTGGTGCCATCTTCGGGCAATGAGTCGTTGTTATTATCGTCTTTCATTAATATCGCAAATCAATCGTTGGCTAACTACAAAAACACAGGTTCTATGCGCTGTATATGGGCGGTATATTGGATAAACCTTCCATACTAGCAAAGTTTTATCCAAAAATCTTAACTAAAAACCTTGCATAAAATAATGCCGTGATTTTTAGCCAAATTATTATAACGGTGAGCCGATAAAGAAGTGTAAACGGACATCGTTGTTATCCCCTGTCAGACCTTTTGCCACATCGAGCCGTACCAAGCCTATCGGTGATTGCCAGCGGATACCTGTACCGATACTGACCGCCGTTGCGTTATCATATTCGCCAGTTGTATCATACGCATTACCAAAGTCAGTAAACACAGCGCCACGAAAGCTCGGTCTAAACTCATAGTTATACTCTGCCGACCCTACCGCTAAGGCATCACCGCCGACTAAGAAATTTTCGCCGCCATAGGTTGGTCCTAAACTATCGGTGTTGTAGCCGCGGATACTAGAATCACCGCCTGCAAAAAAGCGTGAACGATAAGGCACATCATAAAAATCACCGCTATATAGATAACCCAAATCCAGTCGCCCAATCACTTGTTGTTTGTTATCTTTGCCAAAAGTATACATCCCAGTACCACCCGCACGTAGAATGGCCATATTGGTGTCACTCAGTGCCCCTTTAGCACCGACTTCAAGCGAATAACGTTGGCTATAACCCCACATTGGCGTCAGCATATTGTCTGCTACCGTTTTATTAATTGCATAACCCGCTAACAAGGCTTGTTGGGTATAATCCGATGCGTAGTTGTTAAAAGGATAAGGCAAGCTATCGGTGCTATATTTTTCAGGATCGACTGTGAGTTTATCGCCGCGGTAGCGCAGCGAATAGGTGCGATTCCAACCACTATCATGATAAATATTGCGGGCGATACTGGCATAGACCGTGTCCGCTTCAAAGGTGTTGACTAGGTCATCAACTTCTTTGTGTTGATAGCCGACTGTGCCTGTTAGTTTATCGTTGAGGGGATGCTTATAGGGTAAACTGGCATTAAATTCCACCGCTTGATCGACTTTAGATAATGCTACTGATGCCCCAGTCTGCAAGCCACTTCGGTTAACCAAGTTGTTTTGATATTTACCAGTCAAGCGCACGCCCACATCCGTTTCATAACCCAAACCCAACTGTGCCTCATGCGGCTTGGTGGCATTGAGTACCACATAGGTTGGGATTTGCTTTGTTTCATACACTTGTTGTGGCGTGAGCTTTGGTATGACTTGGTCTTCTCGTGGTTTGATGGGTAAGTCTTTGTCTTTATCCAGTTTTTTTGCCGTTTTACTGACCGCATTGGCAATGACCACCAGCGGATTTTTACTTTTATTTTCAGCCTCGGGTGATAACTCCATATCTTCGGGTGCGGCCAATAAGTTTTTGGCTTTTCGGCTGATGGCATTGAGACGTTGTTCGGTCGAGTCATCGACTTCAAATTGAATCGGCGCAATGTCATTGGGGTCTTGCACCTGATTGACGGTTTTTTGTGTCGTGCTATCGACAGTACCTGCGGATTGAAGTTCCGATGACTGATTTTGAGATGAGTTACTTTGAGCTGAGTTGCTTTGAGATGCGAGACTTTGATCGGTTGAATTGGCGGATAAAATACCGGCGGATGTATCAGAAGTGTCCGCGGTATTGTCGGCTGCGGTATTACTGGTGTTGGCATTGCTGAGTGTCGCCGAGCCAGATTGTTCAAATGCGATATCACTTGCTGCTTCGTCCGATGGCATGATGACATCCACATCCACCCCATTAAAATAACGGGTGGCAGTCAAGTTGTTGGTAAATTCGCTGACAAAGGGTTGATAGTAGGCATCGCCTTTTTGGTACGTCATTAAGGCTTTCATTAGCTTTGGCTTTAAAGGCAGTTTATCGGGGTCATCGGTCAAATTGCCTTGCTTATCAATGCTATATATTTTTATATCATCAAAGTGATAGCGAGTCTTTGTGTCATAAATTAGGTCAACATCCGCGGTATTGTCCGGCAAAATAATATCCACCGAACTATTGAGCCATTTGGCATCGAAGTAACCATTGGTTTGCGCGACACCTTCAATCGTGGCCTTTGCGGCTTTATAGATACCATGACTGAACACATCCCCTTCTTTGGGCGGGATTTCTTTTTCTATCACAGGATACACCGGCAGGGCGTTATCGCCTTCCCCACCTTCACCACGGATATCAATGATGCGATTTTGCACGATGACGGGTTTGCCGACCTCTAAGCTGACTTGGATATTGTCTTTGCCTAGATGTTTAAAAGCAATTTTAGTGTCATAAAAACCCACCGCCTCTGCCGCATCTTTGGCAATTTGGCGTAATTTGTTCACACTGGCATTAAAATCCGACACCGATTCGACGGTCACTTTTTCCAATGCTGCCTTGATATTGCGCGCAGGCTCAAGTTTGGCATCTGCATTGGCAAAGCTGATATCAATATAGTTTAGCCCTTCGCCGCGACCAATGATTTTGTTCTTCAAACGCGCCACGATGCCTTGCGACTCTGCGGTCACGGTTGAGTTGGCTTGTGGGGTGGTCAATGCCGTTGTTTGCTGTTGATAGGCGGGCAAGTAATCATTGGGATTGATGGTGTCGGTGGATTTGATATTGCTGGCATCATTGGCAACGCCTTGATTACTAACATTCTGATTAGCAACATTTTGGTTAGCGATATTTTGATTAGATAAATTGGTTTGCTCGCTCACCTTTTGATTAATCGCGTCGAAATTCTGCTTTTCGGTGGTTAGCTGCTCAGTGATTTGTGCTTGCGCCTGAGTGTTCACGGTTGCCCTGGGTGCAGGCTTGCTATTGTTGATTTGATTGGCAACCGACTGCGGCGTTGTTTGGTCTAATGCTTTACTGTAGCCGACACTAGGTTGGTTTTGTTTCAACGTCGCCACAGGTTGGTTAAAATTATTAAAGTCTGCCAAGGTCTGATTATCGAGTTGTTGTCCAATTTTATCTTCAACACGCTGCTGATTGAGTTGATACAGATAAGGTTGAGCGCTGTTGGCATCGGTAGTGATACTATCTTGCCCAGTTGCCGCAGGCGTGGTATTTTGCGTTGCCGTGGTGCCCTTGCTGTCATTGGCGGTCGTGTGCGCTGCGCTGTTCGTGGTTAGCGTGCTATTCGTTGCTGAGCTATTAGCTGAACTACTAACAGTAGCTGGCATTGTTATTGTTGGCGTTTGTGCCCCCCAAGCAGGCACCACACCCATACCAACCAAGGTAATTGCCAAACGTATGGGTGTCAAGCGAAACAGCGAATGGTTTGATACGCTAGATTGGGTCGGGCTTTGATAAGGATTTGACGATAGTAGAGAAATGGCATGAACAAAACTAAACGGGTTATCGGTCAATGCGATTGACGGACGATAGGGTAGCAAATTTATTGGTTTCATGATAAAAATCAAATCCTTGAGCGAGCACTAGGCGATTTTAGCATAAACATTTTACTAACCAAACATTTTCGCAACCCTTTGTAAAATATTTGTTAAGATAGTCATCATCAGACATTTCTAGGATTGCTCATGAGTACCCAATTTGCGCTTTTTAAATACAAACGCTTTAGCGCCATGTTTGCTACCCAGTTTTTAGGGGCATTTAATGACAATGTATTTAAGCAAGGTTTGATTCTAGTACTGACCTTTATGGCAGCGGCAAAATTGGGGATGCGTGTCAGTTTGCTCAACAATCTGGCGGCGATGCTATTTGTATTGCCGTTTTTTTTGTTTTCCGCCTTGGCGGGTCAAATTGCTGATAAATATGAAAAATCTTGGCTGACAAGGCTGATTAAAATCCTTGAAATCGTCATCATGGTAGTTGCCGCATTTGGGTTTGTGTTTGAGATTTATCCGCTATTATTTGTGGCGTTATTTTTGATGGGCACCCATTCGACGTTTTTTGGTCCTATCAAATATGCTTATCTACCCCAAGCCATGACTACCGATGAGTTGGTAGGAGCCAATGGGCTGTTCCAAATGGGCACGTCACTGGCTATTTTGACAGGGATGATGCTGGCTGGCGTATTGATGAAATTAGACAGTCCGCTGTTTTGGATATCTGGGGTGACGGTTTTTGTGGCGATTATGGGCTACTTGGCTTCTCGGTTTATTCCCGTCATGACTGCGCCACAGCCTGATTTGACCATCGACTGGAATATCTTTCGTACTAGCTGGCAAACCATTGCCAATTTATATCGCTTACCGATTATGTGGTTTACCATTTTGGGTAATAGTTGGTTTTGGTTTTATGGTGCCACGTTTTTGACCCAAGTACCTGAATTTAGCAAGTCTATTTTGCTAGGCGATGAAAGCGTCGTGATATTTTTATTGACGCTGTTTTCTGTCGGTACGGCGCTCGGCTCACTGTTATGTAAAACGTTGACTAAAAACCAAGTGAGTTTAAAGCTGTTGCCCTTTGGGATTGCAGGATTGACGATTTTTGCGATTGACTTATACTTCACGCTTTCAGCGATGCATTTGCCGCCCCTCGCCAACAGCGCGCACTATAGTATCGGTATGATTTTTGCCACGCAAGGTGCTATTCGTGTGTTTGTCGATTTGTTTTTATTGGGTTTCTCAGGCGGTATTTATATTGTACCTTTATACGCTTATATGCAAGCTTATTCACCTGAAACAAGCCGTGCTCGCATTATCGGTGCCAACAATATTTTAAATGCCGTATTTATGGTGGGTTCGGCGATTTTTTCGATTGTTTGTTTGACGCTAGTTAACGTGAGCCTGCCGATGCTATTTGCGATTGTCGGGGTGATAAATTTGATCATGGGCATTTGGCTATTTTTAAAACTAAAAAAATATAGCCCTGCCAAGCCCTTTATGATTCATGAATAACACTCTATCGCCCTATTTAATCGCCCCGTTAAATAGTCAGTATAAATAGCTAGCAATGCTAGGCAATGGATGAATGGCAAGCAATGGATAAATAAGGGGTTTTGCGCTATTTTTTCATTTGAGTCCAAAATGTTGCTATTTGTTATCGTTTGGCAAAGAAACGTTGTTGTTAACTCCAGTTACTTTGTAAGTGGTTAAAAGTTAGTTACTATACCCTGACTTGTTGTAATTTTTTTTGTATCACTTGCTAGGAATGACTGTTATGTTTGCCACTTATAAAACACTCTGCACGCCCAAACTGGTAAAACTCAGTGCGATAGCCTGTACGGCGGTGTTGATGACCGCTTGTGCTTCACAGAAGATCGCGACCGTGGATAAGCGCCCTGTGTATGTACGGGGTGTCCCCAACTATTATATAGTTAGAAACGGCGATACTTTAAGCAAAATCGCCACCACTTATGGACTAGATTATCGTCGGGTTGGCGCGCTCAATGGGCTCGATAGCAACTATACCATTTATCCAGGGCAACGCTTGATTTTAACCTCAGCAAGTAGTCCCACTTCTTATCGCCCAACGACCATTCGCCCGGTGACGGTCAACCAATCATCCCGCCCGTCTAACCCGACTTATTACCCACCTAGACAAGCCAATAACTTATCAACCCCGTTACCGATGCCAAATCAAGTCATCGTGCCAACCAGCAGCTTGTCACAAGGTTGGTTACGTCCTACGAATGGCAATCTATTGCGGCCGTTTAACCAGCAAACAGGTACGCTAGGTATGTGGTTTGGCGGACAAGCAGGGGCAAATGTTGTCGCCAGCCAGCCAGGTACGGTGCTGTATGTCGGTAGTGATTTGCCAGAATATGGCAAATTGATACTGATTCAGCACAACAGCGACTATATTAGTGCCTATGCGCATTTGGGAAGTTTTGCTGTACAAGAGCGCCAAACGGTGCAAGCAGGTCAAACCATCGGTACCGTTGGGACGGACAATAATTTGAATCAACCTGCTGTAGAGTTCCAAATCCGATATCGGGGTACGCCAGTGAACCCTGCCAGTTATTTAAAATAATTAAATAGCTGCTTAAAATAGTTAAAAATCCATTTAAAATATCGCAATAAAAAAGCCAATCGTCATAGATTGGCTTTTCTTTGTCAGGGTGATTATCGCTATTATCGGTGAGGATGATTAGAGGGCAATCGCGGTCGCCATGTTATTGGCATAGTCAATCGCATGATACAGACTATCGGTACTCGCTTTGCCTGTCCCTGCCAAATCCAGTGCTGTGCCATGATCGACTGAGGTGCGAATATAAGGCAACCCTAAAGTGATATTCACCGTTTCGCCAAACCCATGTGATTTGAGCGGCGCCAGTCCTTGATCGTGATACATGGCGATAATAGCATCCGCAGTGGCGATATGTTTTTGGGTAAACAAGGTATCAGCTGGCATTGCCAAACTAATATCGACACCTTGATCGCGATAATGCTGTAATACAGGATTGATGATGTCAATTTCCTCTCTGCCAAGATAGCCGCTTTCCCCGGCATGAGGATTGAGTCCACAGACCAATATTTTTGGGTGAGTGAGACCAAATTTTTGCTGACAATCATGGATGACAATATCAACGGTTTTTGCCACTTCTTCGTGGGAAATCGCATCGGCGACCGCACGCAGGGGCAAATGGGTGGTGACTAAAGCCACTTTCATCAGGCTATTGGCGAGCATCATCACCACTTTATCCAGCCCCGACTGCTGCATAAAAAATTCGGTATGCCCCATAAAGTCTGGCAACACAGTCATAATCACCGATTTTTGCAGTGGCGCGGTGACAATTGCAGCGACTTGTTTGCTGATGGCGAGCTTATGCGCCAGTTGCAACTGTGCGATGACCATTGGCGCGTTATGAGGATTTAACTGCCCTGCTACCACAGGTTGTGCTGTCGGCACATCCACCACCAAAATAGTATCATGCGCTGAGGGTTGCGCAATTTGCGGTAAATCTTTTAACTCATGTAACTCATGCGTCGCTAATTGTTGAATCATCAATCCGTCTTTTACAGCGCCTTTTTGTTTGAGCTCACTATACCTTTCTTGCAGCGCGTTGATATCTGCCAACACAATGACAGCGCGATTGGGCAGATTTAATTGCTGTCTGTCAGCAAGCATCAGTATGATATCCATGCCAATACCCGCAGGTTCGCCCGAAGTAATCACTAAGGGAAGACTTTGAATGGTCATTTTTATACCTTTTGATAAACACTGATAAAGCTATCAGTTAATATTTTATGAATTTATTACCAATGATGGGGCGCATTGTTAGCTTGATAAAGATAAAATAGTTTCATGTTCATGACGTCAACTAAAACCCTGATTACATCGATTATGGTTAGCGATCACCAATGATTTGATTAAATGAAATCTAATTATTTGCGTAATGTTAAGTAACTATTGTATACCCAATGAGTTTGCTATTATTAACTTAATTTAAATCAGTGTATAATAGCACTACACTTTACTGTCAATCCTGTATTTTACTGTTGTTATCAATGGAGTCCTTATGGCTACCTACGAACATATTAACCAAAAAGTTGAAAAAATGTGTCAGCAATCTGAAGATTTTTCAGTTCGCGTACCACAAGTCATGCAGCGCCGCATCTATATGATAGCGAAACAAAACCCCCTCAATAATGCCAAAGAAATGAAAGAAATGGAACGTATGGTGACTGAAAAACCCATCGCATTTTTTGAATCTTGGACGCAAATGGCTTGGCAAGCGCTCGTTGCGCAGCAAAATATTGGGCAATTAATGTTTTCAAACTGTATGAAATTAAGCGTGGGTCAACCGATTTCCTTGGAAAACTTCTTTTATGCTGTCAATCAAGAAGCGCTGCATGTATTAGAAAAAGGGATGCACCCTATCTATAGCCGCGTGGCCGCTAATGCCAAACGTTTAAGCTAAGTTTTACTTTTTTAAGCCACACCCAATAATTTTTTATTGGGTTTTTTATTTTTATAAGTTTTTGATGTCAAAAAAACTGGTACGCCCAGCGGGACTTGAACCCACGTCGGTCGCTTAGGAGGCAACTGCTCTATCCAGTTAAGCTATAGGCGTAAAGGGCTACTATTTTATCATATTAAATCGTAAATGCTTAGCATCCGCTGATATTTTTAGGCATTTTGTTGCTGATTTTGTAGGTTCGCAGTTTTGCAATTCATAGTATAATAGTGGGCTAAAGATAAACCGCAATAAAGGCAATCCATGGCATTTGTACACTTTGGTATTCACACCGAATTTTCTATCACTGACTCGATTGTACGCATCAAAGCGCTGGTCAAAGCTGCCAAAGCCGATAACCAACTGGCGCTTGCCATTAGCGATTTATCCAACCTGTATGCCACGGTCAAATTTTATAAAGCTTGCTTGGATGCCGGTATCAAGCCAATTATTGGCTCTGAAGTCTGGCTTGAAAATGATAGTACGACGGTAACGCTACTTGCCAGCAACCAAGTCGGCTACAAGAATTTGACCAATATCGTGTCAAAAGGCTTTGTCGATGGTCAAGTAATGGGCAAACCGATTATTCAGCGTGACTGGATTTTTGAGCGCAGTGAAGGGGTGATTGTGCTGTTCACCGAAAAATCAGACGTCGGTCAAGCCATGTTATCAGGTCACCCAGAAAAAGCCGATAGCCTACTACAACAATGGCAAACCACATTTGCCGATCGTGTCTATTTTGCCATTAAACGCACCCAGCGTGCCAACGAAGACCGTTTTATCGAGCAAGCCATTCGCATGTCAAATGCCTTTGATGTGCCTATCATTGCCCATAATGACGTGCGTTTTTTAACAGAAGATGATTTTGAAGCGCATGAAGCACGGGTGTGTATCGCCAATTCGCAAGTGCTTGCCGACCCCAATCGCCCACGTGATTATTCCTCTGAGCAGTATTTAAAAACCCAAGATGAGATGACTGCCCTGTTTAGTGACATGCCAGCGGTGATTGACAACACCTTGGATTTGGCAAAACGCTGTAACGTCATTATTCCTATGGGTCATCACGATTTACCCGAATTCCCCATTCCCGAAGGCGATACTATTGAAACTTTCTTTCGGCGCACCGCGCAAGAAGGTCTAGAAAAACGCCTTGAAAAACTCTACCCCATCGAAAAACGCGACGACAGTTGGGTAGAAAAACGCAAGCCGTATGATGCGCGTTTGGCGTTTGAACTCACGACGATTTTGAATATGGGTTTCCCCGGTTATTTCTTAATCGTGATGGACTTTATCCGCTGGTCAAAAGCCAATGATGTGCCTGTAGGTCCTGGTCGTGGCTCAGGCGCGGGTTCATTAGTGGCGTATTCGCTCAATATCACTGACTTAGACCCGCTAGAATATGACCTACTGTTTGAACGGTTTTTGAACCCTGAGCGGGTATCCATGCCAGACTTTGACGTCGATTTTTGTATCGAAGGTCGCGACCGCGTCATTGATTATGTGGCGCAAAAATACGGACGAGAAGCGGTATCCCAAATCATCACCTTTGGTACGATGGCGGCAAAAGCGGTGGTGCGTGATGTCGCGCGCGTTCAAGGTAAATCGTATGGTCTGGCTGATAAAATCTCCAAACTTATCCCGAAAACCCCAGGTATTTCGCTGGCTGAAGCGGTTGAAGCCGAACCGCAACTCAAAGATTTGCTTAACAATCCTGACAACATGGATTATGAAGATGCCAATGAGATTTGGGAAATGGCGGTACGGCTCGAAGGGATTACCCGGGGCGTTGGTAAACATGCAGGGGGCGTACTTATCGCGCCGACCAAAATCACCGATTATAGCGCAATCTATTGTGATGAAGAGGGTCATCCCGTCAGTCAGTTTGATAAAGACGATGTGGAAGCAGTTGGCTTAGTAAAATTTGACTTTTTGGGTCTGCGCAATTTAACAGTAATTAATGCGGCAGTAAAAAATATCAATGCACGCCGCGCTAAAGAGCAACAGCCACCGCTTGATCTTGAGACTTTACCCTTAGACGATAAGCCCACCTACTCCCTGCTACAAGATGCCCATACCACCGCTGTATTTCAGCTTGAAAGTACCGGCATGAAAAAATATTTGGCCAAGCTTAAACCGACCAATATTGAAGACGTTATCGCCATGTGTGCGCTGTACCGCCCAGGTCCACTAGATGCTGGAATGGTCGATATGTACATTGACCGTAAACACGGCCGCGAAGAGGTCATCTATGACCATGACCGACTTGAGCCGATACTGGAAAATACCTATGGGGTGATTGTCTATCAAGAACAGGTGATGCAAATCTCGCAAGCGATGGCAGGCTATAGTCTAGGCGGTGCCGATATGCTACGCCGCGCAATGGGTAAGAAAAAACCCGAAGAAATGGCAAAACAGCGCAGTATTTTTGTTGAAGGGGCGATTGGTCAAGGCATCGATGATAAACTTGCAGGTGGCGTGTTTGATTTGATGGAAAAATTTGCCGGCTACGGGTTTAACAAATCACACTCAGCCGCATACGGTGTGTTAGCCTATCAAACTGCCTATTTAAAACACTACTACCCTGCCGAATTTATGGCGGCGGTCATCACCTCGGATATGAATAATACCGATGGCGTGGTGTTTTTTATCAATGATTGCCGCGAAAATTTTGGTTTAAAAGTAGAAAACCCCAGCGTTAACCACTCCAATTGGGCGTTTGTGCCGATTAACCCGACGACCATTGTGTATGGCTTAGGCGGTATCAAAGGTGTCGGTGAAGGTGCCGTAGAGTCTATCGTGGAAGCGCGAAACGCGGGCGGTGAGTTTACCGATTTGTATGATTTTTGCCGCCGTGTTGACACACGAAAAGTCAATAAACGCACCCTTGAAGCATTGGTTAAAGCAGGCTGTTTTGATAGTTTTGCGCCAAAATTACGACCTGATTTGCCTGCGGATGAAGCTTATCACATTCGTGGCGCGTTACTTGCCGAATTGCCAAAAGCGGTACAAGCAGCCGAGCAACAGCGTAGCAATGACAGCCTAGGGATGATTGATTTATTTAGCGATATACAAGAAGTCACTGCGCCGCCCCCATTGCCCCGTGAGCCAGTCTGGACAGATGCTGAGCGCTTAAAAGGCGAAAAAGACACGCTAGGACTTTATCTCACCGGCCACCCGATTGATAGTTATCGCGATGAGTTAAAACGCTATACGCCAAAGACATTAGGCGATTTAAGCGAAACCAGCTATGGCGAAACCGTATTTTTTGCAGGCTTGATACTTGATGTCGCAAACTTTGGTAATCGCTCAGTGATTACCTTAGATGACGGTACAGGTCGTATCGAGGTGAGTTGTTATGCCGAGCGCTTTGCCCGCGTCAAAGATAAGCTTAAAGTGGAAACCGTGGTGATTATCGACGGCTCTATTCGTGAGCGCGATGGCACGTTTTATGCTAGCCTACAAGAGGTAATGACCTTAACCGATGCGCGCAAACGCTGGCTAAAAAAAATCAGCATCAAAATTGCAGGTCATGATATGGCACTGTTTGAACAGATACAGCAATTGTTAGCGACCGCCAATAACTCAACAATTCACTATTTATCGCATCAATTTAATCACTCTGCCGACAATGCCCAATTTGCGGACAGTCAGACCGCCAATGCATCGGGTCAATTAGGGGTACCGATTAACCTATGTGTGTATAACGACTATGCGATTGCCCATCTTAATATGCCAACGCATTGGCAAATTGTGCCGACTGAAGAGAATTTTGGCAAACTCAAAAGCTTGGTCAATGAAGAAGATTTGCATTTACATTTTAGTTAGCGTCTGATTTTGGTGAATTTGGCCGATAAACCCATCATGTGATAAACGTTTGTATCCTTTAAACTGACTTTCATCAAAGTTTTGATAAAATTCAATGAGATATGGGCTAAAATAAGCCAATCAAATTTAATCAATGATGTTTTATTTAATGTCCCATCAACAGGAAAATCATATGACTCAGCCATCCCATATCAGCTTGCCCCAGTTTGAAGAATTAAGAGCATTACTTGACGAAGATTTTGTCGATTTGATTCATACTTATATGGAAGATAGCTTACAACGTTTATCGGAAATGGAGACAGCGTATGCCAACTTAGACAACCGTTTGGGGTATAATGCAGCGCACGGCTTAAAAGGCGCTAGCTCTAACCTTGGCGCTACCGAGCTGACCGAACTTTGTTATAAACTGCAAGAAATCTGCCGCACGGGTCATATCCATCAACATGAACAATTGATTGAAGAAATCAAAGCGGAATGCCAAGCAGTGAATGACCAAATACAATCGCTTATTGCGTAACGACTGGCTAAAATTTGACAACCCATGGTAACGACTGACACTAACGCTTCCCCGCAACCCTTCTCAACCCTTGCGGCATTTTTAGCCGGTATTCGCATTGTGATGGTGAATACCACCTTGCCTGCCAATATTGGCTCTGCCGCCCGTGCCATGCACACCATGGGTCTAACGCAGCTCACGGTAGTGGCGCCCAAACTACCGATTGACGAAGATGCCTATGCCCATGCCGCAGGTGCCAAAGCAATTTTAGACGCTGTGACCATTTGTGACACCCTTGAGCAAGCCCTGCAAGATTGCCACTGGGTAATTGCTACCAGTAGTCGCCAACGCCATATTCCAAGACCCGTGTTATCGCCCCGACAAGCGGCTGAATTGATGGTCACTAATTTTCAAAACCTTGACGATTTAATGACAGATGCTGCGCATCGCAATTGGCAACTTGCCATTGTGTTTGGCCGTGAAGATCGGGGTTTAACAAATGAAGAGCTGCAACTGGCCGACTACCATATTCAAATTCCTGCCAATGCTGAGTATGGGGTGTTAAATGTGGCGGCTGCGGTTCAAGTGATTGCCAGCGTTTTTTACGAAACCGCCGAATTGGCATTGACGGCAAAAACAGCGGCTGAAAAATCCATTGATTTGACTTTTCGCCAGCAGTGGGATGAGCCGCCTATCTCAAATGAGCAGCGTTTACAGCTAGAAAATAGGCTGTTGGCATTGCTGGAGAATTTAGATATCTACAACCCTGCCCAATCTAAAGTGATGCCTCAGCGTATTAATCGACTGCTTAGTAGATTACAGCTTGATATCAAAGAATATCAGTTACTGCAAGCCACCATCGCAAAATTACTCAAACGATAAATTATTAACCCGTTAAGCGCTCAAAGTTTATGTCTGCCACTGTTTTGCTTGCTGTTGTGTTTGTGCTGAGCTTAACGCTTGTCACTTGGCTACTCAATCAACTCCCCCAACGGATGATTGTGGGGTTTGATGCTACCCATCGCCATTCCCCATTAGATGGTATCCGTGGCATTTTAGCGCTATCAGTGTTTACTCATCACTTTTTTAAACATTATTTCTTTCAAACGACGGGGCGCTGGCAGTCACCCAATATTGATTTTTTTACCAACTTGGGTAGTGTGCCGGTATCGCTGTTTTTTTTAATCACCGGCTATTTATTTTTTGGTAAGCTCAGACAGCCGCGGATGGATTGGCAATATCTTTATCGCTCTCGGCTGCAGCGCATTGTTCCACTGTATTTGTTTTTGGGCATTTGTATCGTCGCTATCTATTTCACCCAGCAACACCCGCCGTTACCCCTGTCTGAATGGCAGCAATGGACGCTGCGCTGGTTAAGCTTTAACAATCAATCTCTTAAAGATTTTTACGCTTGGCCGCTGGTCGCAGGCGCGGCTTGGACGCTGCTTTATGAGTGGGGTTTTTATTTTAGCTTACCGTTACTGTTTGTGTTGGTGCATCCCAAACAAGTATGCCAGTGGCAAAATATCGCGATGCTGATGATAAGTTTGCCTGTGTTGTATTACGTTCTCACGCATACTATTATCAAGCTGTATGGGTTATTTTTGTTGGCTTTTTTTGCAGTTTGGCTGGAAGATTTTTTTAAAAATTTATTGGCAAAATTTCCTGTGGTTTTTGCAATCGCTTTATGCCTACTAACCCTGTTTATTTTATTTGAAACTTCGGCGTATTCTTATTGGCAAATGCTACTTTGTGGCTTACTGTTTTGTTTTATTGCCAACGGTTTTACGTATTTTGGCGTGTTATACCAACAAGGTCTAAAGGTCTTGGGTGAATTAAGTTATAGCTTATATCTGACCCATGGTTTGGTCATGTATATATGGTTTAACTTATTACACTTGCATGACTTTAGCCAATCGATGACCGCTTATGTGTGGACGTACCCGCTAGTATTGGTATTCGTTGTTATGTTTGCTGTTATAGGCTACAACTATATTGAAAAACCTTTGATGCATCGACCTAACTCTCGCCGTGATGCGACAACAGTATTGCAATCATAGCCAATCATAGCGTAGCTTAATGAGTTCGTGATATCATAATCACTTAAAATTTTTATAAAATCGGTAGTCAGTATGTTGTCCGTCATCCAAAATTTATCCAAAAAAACCCAGACCATCAAAGCAGAATTACAAGAGGACATCCAAGCGGTGTTTGACCGTGACCCTGCGGCACGTAACACGCTTGAAGTGCTGTTGACTTATCCTGGCGTCCATGCGCTATTGATTCACCGCGTCGCCCACAGTATGTGGCAACACAATAACAAAGGCTTGGCACGGTTTGTATCCTTTGGCAATCGATTTTTGACCGGGATTGAGATTCATCCTGCAGCAAAAATTGGGCGGCGATTCTTTATTGACCATGGCATGGGCGTGGTCATTGGTGAAACCGCTGAAATCGGTGATGACGTCACCTTGTATCACGGCGTCACGCTCGGTGGGGTATCATTAAGTGAAGGCAAACGCCATCCCACCCTGGAAGATGGCGTGGTTGTCGGTGCAGGTGCCAAAGTATTAGGCGGATTTACCGTGGGTAAATATGCCAAAATCGGCTCTAATGCTGTCGTGGTCAAAGAAGTGCCTGCCGGTGCGACCATGGTAGGCGGCGCGGCGCGTTTGATTCATGATAAAGCCAAAGCGGAGCAAATGGGGCTTGATAGCTTGGCAAATAATGGGGTCACCCCAACTGACGACTATATCGAAAAAACCGTCATCAAAAAAACAACCGATGCTGAGCAGATGAAAGCGGTTGAACAAACCTCCATCAATACCTCTGCTACCAATGAGGATGATTGCAATAAAATTAAGTTAGAGCAAGCGGGCGTTTTTCATCAATATGGCATTGACCCAAACACCCAAGACCCTGTGGCAATGACTTTTATCAAAATGCTCGAGCACATTCGCCAGTCTGAAGCGCGCCTTGATGAATTGCAAAGTGCGATGTGCAAATTGGATCCAAATTTCTGCAAAAAACACTATACCAAACTTGATGTGCGTGATTTGGATGCCGTCGATCCGCAATTTTTTATGGAAGATGAATTGTAAGATAAATTCCACCCGATGATAAATATGACAGATTATTGGGTGACGGCTTAGGTGATGAGCTTAAAAAGACTGAGGCGTTGGCGTAGGTTTAAGTAAAAATTGGTTGCTTCGTTTGGTGGTTTGCAAATCCGCTAATACCTGATCTTGCCAACTCGTTTCTGCACCCGTCAAAGTCACATCCGGTTTGACGCCTACGCCATCAATTTTCTCGCCTTTACTTGAGTAATAATGCGCGACCGTTAGCTTTACCGCTTCGTTATCATTGATGGGTACAATGCTTTGGATAGAGCCTTTACCATAACTGGTTTCGCCATACACCTTAGCTCGTTGGTTGTTTTGTAGCGTACTGGCTAATACTTCAGCCGCCGAAGCAGAATAACGATTTTGCAACACCACCAACGGTAAATCGGCAAACTGGGCTTTGCCGTGGGTGCGCATCACCTCTTGTATGCCCTGGCGATTT
Source organism: Moraxella sp. CTOTU46934 (assembly GCF_031979465.1). Taxonomy (NCBI): domain Bacteria; kingdom Pseudomonadati; phylum Pseudomonadota; class Gammaproteobacteria; order Moraxellales; family Moraxellaceae; genus Moraxella; species Moraxella sp. CTOTU46934. The sequence continues at coordinate 83,275 of NZ_DALZEG010000006.1, read as the reverse complement.
TTAATCTGCACCACCACTTTATCGTTCATAAATAAGCTTGCGATATCATTGGCAGCTGACAACACGCCACCTGGATTATTGCGCAAATCGAGTACCAGCACGCTAAAAGGCTGATTTAATTTGGTGAGTGCCATTAAAAATTGCTGCTGGGTATTGTTTTGAAACACGGGGATTTGCACCACCGCAGCACCATTAATGATGTTGGTGCTCATGGCTTGTTGTTGTACCAAGGTTCTTTGCACCACTACCAGATGTTTACGACGGCCTTTATCCGAAACTAACAAGCGAGCCGTTGTCCCTGCGATGCCTGTTAGCAGCTGCTCGACATCTTGTGGGGTTCGCGTGCTGTCTAGCTTATTATCATTGATTTGATGCAAATAATTACCGCGCTGAATACCCGCTTTTGCAGCAGGCGAGTTGGGCAGCACGTCATCAAACACCCAGCTATCTACATCGGCATGAAAACTCACACTCACACCAATACTGCCAATATCGCCTTCGGTAAATAACCTTAAGTTTTCAAACGCGTTCGCATCCAAATATTCAGAATAAGGATCGAGACCAGTTAAAGTGCCTGCCATCGCATTGGCAAACAGCGATTCATCATCGACATTTGTCACATAGTTTTGACGGATGATATCAATCATTTTGACAAATTTTTCGACTGTGACGGGTGATACTGCGCCCAACGCCACTTGCTGGATTTGCCCAGAAGCTGGCGCGATGGGCTGAGTGTCTTTTGGCTGAGTGTCTAGGTTTGGCTGAGTAGCTGGATTAGTCACCATAGGCGTGGTTGACGTAATATCCACTTCCCCGCCATCGTCAGCGCCGTCATCCGTTAAATTATCGTCATCAGCGGCATCGGGTATACCATCAGGTGCATTCCCCCCACTAACAGGTACGGCAGCAGGATTGGCACCTGCAATCGCCTGAGTGATTGCAGGTTTTAATGCCGTTTTATTAGTTTTTGCCGCAACTGAGGTAGCAGATTTGACCGGTGGTTTGACAGGCGCACTGACAGTCGGTCGGTTAGCAGCATAACCCAATGACCCTATCCCCCACAATGCCAGCGCTATAATGTGTCTTTTGAAAGTAGGGTTAAATAGGGGTTTGAGACGCTGCGTTACCATACGATAGTTGTACCCATTAACTGTTAATTTGCTACGATTAAGCTTTCACCTGTCATTTCGGCAGGTTTGGCAAGGTTCATTAAGTCCAATAGTGTTGGCGCCACATCTGATAGCTTACCACCCGTGCGAATGTGCACGGTATCAGTCGCTTGCTCATTGACATAAATAAATGGCACTAGCTCTGTGGTGTGCTGGGTGTGTACCTGTCCGCTATCATAATCTTGCATTTGCTCGACATTGCCATGATCAGCGGTAATCAGTAAATGGCCATGATTGGCAATCACACAATCGGCAATGGTTTTCACACAATTATCTAACGTTTCGACGGCTTTGACAGCGGCATCGAACACACCTGTATGGCCTACCATATCGCCATTGGCATAATTCACAATCAGTACATCATACGCACCGGAATTGATGGCATCGGTCAATTTTTCAGTGACTTCTGGCGCACTCATTTCAGGTTGTAAATCATAAGTAGCAACAGCAGGCGAGTTGACCAAAATCCGCTGCTCCCCCTCAAACTCTGCTTCACGCCCACCACTAAAGAAGAAGGTCACGTGGGCGTATTTTTCGGTTTCAGCAATGCGCAGTTGGGTTTTGCCTTGCGATTGCAAATATTCGCCCAATGTGTTGGTCAGCGATGTCGGTTCAAATGCGATACTGGTCACGCCATTGTTTTGTAATTCATCGGAGTATTTGGTCAGCATCACAAATTTTGACAGTGTTGGCAGCTTTTCACGCGTAAAGCCATCAAAATTAGCTGACACCAGTGCTTGGCTGATTTCACGGGCACGGTCGGCACGAAAATTCATAAAAATCACACTGTCATTGTCTTGGATAGTACCAAAGTCAGCGTTTTGGTTAGCATAACGCACCCAAGTCGGTTTGACGAACTCGTCACTTTCACCTGCGCTATACGCCGCACTAATCGCTTCAGCACCTGATATCACCACCCGTTCTGCTTTGGCTTGGGTCAGCAAATCATACGCTTGCTGTACCCGATCCCAACGTTTATCCCGATCCATCGCAAAGTAGCGACCAATGAGACTGACCAAATAAGCCGTGCCTTCATATCGCTGATTAAGCGTGGCAAGCGCTTGTTCTAATTGTGCGACATAATTGTCCGCACTTTTAGGCGGCGTATCACGCCCGTCCAAAAATGTATGGATAAAGACCTGCTTTGCACCCTGCTGCAATGCCAGCTCCACCATCGCGACAATATGATCTTGATGCGAATGAACTCCCCCATCAGATAACAATCCCATGATATGCACATTGGCTTGTCGGTCATTGGCAAGCTTTACTGCTTCGGTTAATGCAGGGTTGCTAAAAAATTGCTGTTCGCGGATTTCTTTGTGAATACGGGTAGAGTCTTGATACAAAATACGACCTGCCCCCAAATTCATATGCCCGACTTCAGAGTTACCAAACTGCCCTGCGGGTAAACCCACGTCTTCACCTGATCCTGAAATCAACCCATGGGGATAATGCTGATACAAATAATCAAGGTTTGGGGTATGTGCTGCGGCAATCGCATTATCACGCTGATCTTCGCGATATCCAAAACCATCTAAAATCATCAACACATGGGGGATTTTTTTAACCGTCGATTGATGGGTAACCGAGTTAGACGCTTGATTCATTGTTGCCTCTAGAAAAGCTAAAATAAGGAAAATACAAAACTAGTATTAAAAAAATTTTGAAAATTATAGCATAGCTCGCTCAATCTCTTTAACCCAGATTTTGCGTCATTCTGTTAACTGCAAAGCCTGTTAACTGCTAAGCCTGTTAACTGTTAACTGCTAAGCAATATGATGACAACAAAAAACCTTGTGATGTGTGTTGAGGGTTTGAATGGTATTTTGACCGTCAAGTGTGATTAATTTAATCAATCATTGAATTAATGCGCGAGCTTTTGCATCATCTTAGGTAATCTGCTACAATACATGCATCTGGGGTATTCGCCAGTTTATGGTTTTACCTGAGCTGATAATTTATATAAGGGTATGCGTTCTTTTCACTTGTTGTGCAAGCCTGCATCCAGCTACGCTGCGATGATTCAGGAAGCCTTAAGAGTGGTTGCCATACCCACCCTGAACGTTACAGTTCATGGGTTCACATAGACAGCGGTACTCTGGACCAAAATTTAATAAAAAAACCATCTAACCCAATTCGGCTAGATGGTTTTTTTTGCTCAGCCATTGATTAACTTAAAAAAATCAATTTTGCCAACAAAATCACCGTTAACACCCAAACCGCAGGGCTAACTTCTTTATAACGTCCACTCACCAATTTGGCAATGGTATAGGTGATAAAACCTAACGCAATCCCATCCGCGATTGAGAAAGTAAGCGGCGTCAATAGCAGCACTACCGCGACAGGTGATGCTTCGGTCAAGTCATCCCAATCAATCTCACGCAGCGTAAATAACATCAATACCGCGACATAAAAAATCGCCCCTGCCGTCGCATACGCAGGAATCATCCCAGCCAATGGCGCAAAAAATAACGCCAATAAAAATAACACACCCACTACAATCGCGGTCAAACCGGTGCGTCCACCTGCTGCCACCCCAGCTGTGCTCTCTACATAACTCGTTACCGATGAAGTCCCTAGCAATGACCCTGCCACAGCCGCCGTTGAGTCAGCAAACAAAGCTTTACCTAGATTCGGGATTTGACCGTCGGTAGACATTAACCCAGCTTTTTTGGTTACACCGATTAATGTGCCTGATGTATCAAATAACACCACAAATAAAAAGGCAAAAATCACGCTAACCATAGTCACATCAAGCGCGCCTGCAATATCTAACTGCATAAACGTCGGTGCAATCGATGGCGGCATTGACACAATCCCTGAGTAATGGGCTTCCCCTGCCAACAAGCTAATCACCGTCACAATTAAAATTGACAACATCACTGCCGCAGGGACTTTACGCTGCACAAATACGACAATCAGAAAAAAACTTAAAATCGCCATCGCAGGACCAAAATCAGTGAGTTTGCCCATCGTCACAAACGTGGCGGGACTCGCCACGATGATGCCCGAGCTTTTAAGCGCAATAAACGCTAAAAATGCCCCAATCCCTGCCACGATACCTTGTTTAAGGGTATAGGGAATCGCGTTGATAATCCATTCACGCAGTTTAAAGGCACTAATCAACACAAAGAGCAAGCCTGAAATAAATACCGCCCCCAACGCCACTTGCCAGCTTTTACCCATCCCCAAGACGACGGTAAAAGTAAAAAACGCATTCAAACCCATGCCAGGTGCCAATGCCACGGGCAAACGCGCAATCAATCCCATCAAAAAACAGCCCAGCGCTGAGGCTAGACACGTCGCCACAAATACGGCCCCTTTATCCATCCCGGCTTTTGCCAGCATGTCGGGATTGACAAAAATAATATAAGCCATGGTCAAAAAGGTTGTCAGACCTGCCAGAATTTCAGTTTTTATCGTTGTATTGCGGCCATCTATGCCAAAATAGCGCTCGATTACATTCATCTATATTCACCCAATTTATTCATCCAATTTATGCGTCTAGGTTACATCTAGGTTGCATCTGTATCCGTTGTGTTAACAACGCTTTTGTGCCCGTTTTCTGCCCCATTGTCATTCAACAACGCCCAACAAAAACCCCTTATTTTACCCTAGAATACGCCAGCAACAAATAACTGATTAAAATAAACACAAAATAACTGAGAATTTTGAAGCCAATTTATTGCGCTGCTGCGTTATTGGGCAAAGGGTAAAAATTGGCGGTTGTAAGTGATAAGTTGCGGCGACGTGTTATTTTGCGTGCCATTTTGCGTATTGACTGGTGCTGGGATGGTTGTCGCTGACACACCAGAAGCAGCTGCTGGGTCATTGTCAGCTTTGGGTAAAATCTTAGCAATTTGACTATGCAAAAAAAGCTGCTTGTCGTCACTTTTGACACTGACAACGACGTGAAAACTTTGGCTTTGGATGGATAACAGCTTGGCGATGCGTGCTTGGTTACGCTCGTCAATCTGGGCAAAACTTGGCACGGCCCATAATTGACTCAAGTTTTGCACCGGCAGGTTATTTTCTCGGGCATTCGCCCAATTGATGATTGCGGTATCGTCGATTTGGTGGGTAGCCGCCACATTTGAAGCTGCGCTAGTGTCTTGCCCAGATTGTGAGTTGCCATCACTGTCCGAACGGTTTGAGCCTTGCGGATGATTGCCATTGGCTTCGGTAGGTAAATTCACCAGTATGCTTAATAGTTCGGGCTTTACCGTGTTGATATTCATGGGCAGATAGTATGGCACTGCGGTCAGATAAGGCGCTAATTTTTGCAATCCCTCGCTATCCATACCGCGCACATATTGCAATTCATTGATTGAGATAAAAGGCTGATTAGCGATACCCATCGCCATTTTTTTGCCCGTACTTTGATAATACGCTGCTTCTGCGCCACCATCGGCACGGGTGTCACTGTCTGGATCTTGCCAATCGAGCACCGCCATCGCAATGTTGGGCGATAAGCCATTGGCTTGTAACAGCGCTTGAAAAAAAGCCAGTGCCGTATCATCCACTTTGCCATCGTGATACAGGTTGTTCACATTAAAACGGCTGGCGTCATCATCGATTTTAATATTGACTCTGGCTTGATTGATGGTTTGCTCAGCTATGGGTTTTGCCCAAGCGTCTGCTAAACTATCGACTTGGTTGACTTGGCTGTCTTGCGCGATCAAATTGGTCGCCATAGCTTCCCCTGCCAAGGCATATTCTTTAAGCTGCCCTTGACCTTTGGTCAGCTCAAACTCTCGAATCATCACTTTTTGATTGGCAAGCATACTGCCTGCCACGATGGTAATCGCCACCACCAACAACAAAATAGTCAGGAGTGCCATCCCTTGTTGCCCATGCCGATATGGCGGGTTTGCTATGGCAATATTTGCAAAAATTTTAGACGGAGTGCGGTTTGTTGGCATGGTGTATTTGCTAAAATTTGATTGAATTATGGGTTCGGTGCGTTTGGCGGTGTGTTTGGTAACGCAAATCGCCAAGTAATCGGCTCGCCTTGATAACTAAAATTAAGCTCGATGCCGCGTGGTAACTGCTGATAAGGCGTCAAATCTATCCTGTTTTGCAAATTGCCATTTTGATCTGTTACGTTATCAGTCGGGTTGGGAATCGGATTGGTTGAAGCATTGGCTGTTTGATTGGTCTTTTTTTGCGCTTGTATTTGCTGTACCTTTTGCAGCGTGGCTTCATCTGGAAACACACTCACCGCGTCAGGCGTCAATGCTCGCCAGCTGGCATCCTTGATACCTGTCAATAACACACTGGTTGCAGGGGTTTCGTTGTTGTCGTCTAACTGGTAAAAACGCCGTTTTGTCAGCGTTTTCCCTGCGACCGAATATTGTATTTTTGCTAGCATAGGTGACGGCTGATAACGCGGATCGGGCGCGGCAAAACGGATAAAACTTATTTGTGACGCATTTAATACAAAGGTTGGCGTCATAGCGGCACTATTGACCGATGCCGTATTATTAGCATTGGCATAGGCAGTCGCTGACAGGATTGGCACCGCCACATAATTGCTGGTTTGTGCCAAATCTTGTGACAGCTGTAAATAAGCATAATCGAGTTGTGATAATGATTTTTGATGTTGGTAGCCGCGCTCGCGACTTTTGGTCAGACTATCCATAATCTGCCATCCCGCCAATGCCAGCATCGCAAAAATCACCAATGCAATCATCAGTTCGATTAAGGTAAAGCCTTGCTGGGATGTTTTATGCGGTGCTATTGCAGCAGAGGAATAAATAAAAAAAGGGGTCACGGCGTTGTCCCCATATCCTTTACCAGTACTGCATCAATATCCACCACGTCTTTTTTTGCGCTGCCATCGACAATAGGTGCCACGCGAATATGAATGGGTTGGACAAAGCCTTGACTGGTTTGTGTGGTTTGCGGTGAGATAACCACTTGCCATTGACGACCTTGCGAGGTGATTTGCCGCGTATCGGACGCGGTGAGCCAAGTTTTTTGTACGCGTAATTCTGCCAGCGTGTTTTGCGCCACATAATAGCCAAAGGTTCGTGTTTTCATGTTATCCACAGATTGCACATAACTGCGACTGGCTTGGCTGGCTGATATCGCAACCACCGCCAAAATCGCTAACGCCACCATGACTTCAAGTAACGTAAATCCTTGCTGATGCTGTCTTGTAGCCAGTCTATTTGAGGTAGCCACAGTCATTTTGCCACCTCGATTGCCCCAGCTTGGTTGACGATGATGGGATTGCCAACCACAAAAGTTTGTTTGTCGGCATTGGTTTTTTGGATGCTGATTTGCACGGGTGTCGCCTCACCTGTCCCAAACCACACCACAGGCGGTGCTTCGCTGCCGCTCAACCAGTTGGCGGCAGGTTGGGTACTTTGGGCAGCGGTGGTGTTAAATGGATTATCCAGTGGGCGGATTTTGACGTCAAGGTTGTTTGGCACATCCAGCGGTGGGATTTGTTTTTCTATCACCCATTGTGGTGGCGTAGGTTGTGAGGTTGTTGCGGCATTGGCATTGCGAACAGCACTTTGAGAATAGGTAAAGGCGTTTTCTAATTTAACCACCACCAGCTGATTGGGCGCGTCATTTTGCGGCAGTTTGATTGCCAACCCATAAGGCTGCATGCGTTCTGTTGATAACAAGCGTACATAATTAAGATTACTGGTCAGACGCTCATAAAACGCCGTGTTTCTACGATTTTCACTACCGCCAACCGATAGGCTCATCATCCCAGCAAAAACAGATAAAATGACGATGACCACCATGATTTCGATTAAGGTAAAACCTTGTTGCCCACCCATCGCACTGGGTGCGGGCGTGAAAGTTTTACAAGACCGACCAAATAGCAATCGCATCGTCATGCACTCAGACAAAACAGGGATAGTTTATAAAGCTTAACCGGGGGTGATGATAGTTAACTAGTATTCTTTGACATTTACTATTTGACATTTATTATTTGACATTGCGCGGCGTCAAGTTTGATTCAGTCTGCAAATTTGCCGTATGAGTAGCAGCGCTGGGCAGGTTTGCCCCAGTAGTCGCATCGACTGATTGTAGCGCAGCAGGGTATTGCTTGGGAATGTCTAAAATATGCTGAACCAAGGCAAAACGTAAAGTATCGCGGCGACCAAGATAACGTTGGTAGAAACTAGAATTCAGCAGTCCTGCACCGCCTTGACCCATCGCCCAAATGGTTGACAGATAGTCTCGGGTACTCATGGTACTGTGTAGCGATTGCAGGTATTCAGCCGTGGTATTGATTAATCGCTTCATGCGTTCACGGCGAATTTCATACAACTGCGAAAAAAGCTTATTAAGCCCTACGGCAGAATTAGCTAAGCGCTCTTCGATTTGGTTGAGTAATATGGCTTTTTGCGGATTGATCAATTGAAACAGCGTAAGACGTGCCACACCTGCGGCAGGAGAATCGCCGACTTCGCTTAGCGCAAGTAGTTGTTGCTCATGACGGATAATGATGCGTAAAAACAATTCATCTTTGCTGGTAAAGTGCTTGTATAGCGTACCTTTGGCTAAGTCTAGCTGCTCGGCTAAACTATCTAGGGTGATATCACCTTCCCCAGACTCTAATAGCAACTGCTCGGCAACTGCCAATATGACTTCTTCACGATTTTTGAATTGTTGTTGACGACTCATTGATTACTCCATCAGTCTGTTCTAGTAGCCCCTATTGTTGACGAGACCCGTTACATCAACCCATCTACGCACAACTGTTAAATGATAAAAAAATGCTTGCATAATAACCTAGCTTACTAACCTCGCATAGTAACCTAGCTTACTAATCTCGCTTAGTAACATAGGAGCAAGGTTGTTACGTATAATACATGACTGATGAGTCATTGCCAAATGTTTTATCACATAAATTTTATTACTTACTTAATAAATTATAAAGATTTCGTTAACTATATTTAAGCGTACTGATGTAATAATGCGTCAAAATTTTGATGAGTTAAGTGAGCGAACTCATCCACTGGCATGCCATAATGCTTGGCGAGAAAATCCGCCACATAGGGTACAAAAGCAGGCTCGTTAGATTTACCGCGTTTGGGCACTGGCGCGAGATATGGGCTGTCAGTTTCAATCAAAATGCGATCTTTAGGCAGTTTTTTCGCCACTGCTTGTAATTCAGTGGCGTTTTTAAAGGTCACAATCCCTGATAAAGAAATATAAAAACCCAAGTCTAAGGCTTTTTTGGCGGTCTCATAATCTTCCGTAAAGCAATGAATAATGCCATGCTCGGCTTTTTCTGCTTTTAATAAATCCAATGTATCGTGTTTCGCCTCACGGGTATGGACGATAATGGGTTTTTTCAGGTGCTGGCTGGCATGGATATGGCGGGCAAAGCTTGCTTTTTGTTCTATGCTATTTTCTGTTGACCAATAATAATCTAGCCCCGTCTCACCAATCGCCCAAACATGCGGCTGATTTGCCATTTCAACGAGTGTCTCAACCGTTGCACTCTTTAGCATCGCAATGTCTTCGCAGGGATGCACGCCCACACTCATCCCCAACGTTAGCCCGTCAATTTTCGTATTGATAGTCTCATAAATAGTATCGTATTCATCCAGCTCACACATAATCGCCATAATCCGCTGCACATTGGCATCCTTGGCGGCTTGTAAGGCTTGACGGATATCACCTTGATATTTTTCTAAGTCCAAACGGTTTAGATGCGCATGGGTATCGGTAAACATATCACTCTCTTTTTTAATTGATTGACGCTTAAATAAGGCTGCGGCGCATAAATTCAATCAAATGCACCGTCAAAGCGTTAATCATCGGGTAAAAATTCTTGCAGCACTTGGTTTAAAAATAAAAATCCTTGCGCGGTGCAGTGGATATGATCACCGCTTAACTCAACCAAACCACGATTATGTAGTTTTATCAATTGAGGCTCAATGACTGACCATGCCAAGCCTGTTCTCTGTGTCCAAAACTGTTTGGGCACGCCATTTTTTAGCCGCAGCCCATTCATCATAAATTCAAACGGTAAATCAGACGGCTCGATGGCTTGCCAACCTACCGCCGACTGATTAATCCTATAATCTTTTGGCAAACGGGATTTGCTAAACCGGTAAATGCCATCAGGCTGCGTGACTTTACCATGCGCGCCTGCCCCAATCGCCAAATAATCACCAAACTGCCAATAATTGAGATTATGCTGACTGGGCTGAAAATCCGCCTGCCTTGACCATGCGGACACTTCATATTGCACAAACCCATTGGCTTTCAAAAGCTGAGCGCCTTGCTCAAAAATGTCCACCAATATCTCGTCATCGGGCAAAATCGGCGTATTGCGATAAAACACGGTATTAGGCTCAATGGTGAGCTGATACCACGAAATATGCGAAATGCCCAAATCAATCGCTTGCTGCAAATCGCTCAGGGCGTTTGTCAGTGTTTGGTTGGGCAAGCCATGCATTAAGTCGACATTTAACTTTTTAAACCCTGCTTGCTGGGCATTGGCAATAGCTAAAAGCGCTTGCTGCGGGTTATGAATCCGCCCCAAGGCGGCAAGTTTTTGGGTTTGAAAACTTTGCACACCGAGCGACAACCGATTGATACCGACCGCTAAATACTCATGAAATGGCGCATGCTCCACAGTGGCAGGATTGGCTTCCATGGTGATTTCACAGTCGTGCGTCAGTGTTAACTGAGCATTGATACCGGCAAAAAGCTGCTGATATTGCGCAATCGGCAGTAGCGATGGCGTGCCGCCCCCAATAAAAATGGTGGAAATCTTGCGCCCTTGTACAAAGCTTAGCTGGGTTTTTAAATCGTCTAATAAAGCATCGACATAGCCTACAAAATCAATCGGTGTACGGCTTTCATGTGAATTAAAATCACAATACGGGCATTTTTTAACACACCAAGGAATATGGATATAAAGCGATAAAGGGATAAGGTTTGGATTTGGCATTAATCAGTAACTAATTCATTTGATTGATAATTTAACACGCTATAGCCAATAGTTTTTTGATGATAATCGCTACTATTTGGCTATACTTTAAAAAATAACAATGGTAGCATAGCCCAAACTTTTATTTTGATTTTATTTAATAATTTATCGCTATTTGTTATTGCTATTTCATCTATTATCAAGGAAGGATTGTCATCATGTCATATACCCAAGTGCCTTATAAAAAAGCACCTTGTAAAAAAGCGTCTTATAAAATAGGCATGCTAACTGCGCTCACCATTGCCCTATCTGCGTGTGGTGGCTCAGGTAGTGAGACTGTCGACAATGCCCTAAACGATGCCAATGATAGTTATAAAAACATTGCAACGGATGTGCGCGCCGCCTACAAAAAAGTCGAGGATAAATTAACCAATAAAGAAAAAAGCATGGCAGAAATTTTACAAAGTATCTTTTTGCCTGAAGATAGCTTAGATAATTTTTTGGACAAAATCACCCCAGAAGGCGGTAAAGGGGGATTGTATGTTGGCTATTTTGTAGAAGACAACGACAACGAGCCCAATGATAGCGACCTGGGTGTGGTGTATTTTGATATTGGCAATAATTATGCCGCCTCGGTATATGGTCAAATGAGCTATCAACAAAAAACTTGCCAAGACCCAAACACCTTAACCACAGAAAAAATTTCTATTAAAACTGACCAAAAGATGGGTGGTGTGCTGTCTGGCACACTCGACCCAGCAGCAAAATTTGATCATACGGTTCTTAAATTTTTACAGTTTGACGAATTAAAAACCTCTGTGGCGGGCATGCCATTTAATGGCGATTATGATAGCAAGCGCGATTATTGGGATGGTCAATATAGTTATCAGGTGGGTGTCGATTTTGGCAGAGAATTATCTGACAATAAAGACGGCTGTGATGTCAACTATACCTTAGGCGGCGATGGCGATTTTAAAGTATTGCCACTTACTGCTAGTGTCGGCAATTTAGGCGTTAATCTCACGGGGACAGGTAGTACCCTAAACCTCAATTGGACTGCGCCTGCCAACACCGCTCGCACCCTTGTCACCCAAATCAACTTGGATAAAGCCACTGACCGCGGTATGGGTTTTGTACGTACTAATCAATTAACCTACGGCACTACTTTTACACCGTTTGTGGATGCCACCAAAGCCAATTACGCGTTTGTGGTACAAACCTTTGATGCGACCAATAAACTGACAGGCTATCAAGCCATGATTAAAGCGCTTTAAAAGCTACTGTTGAACAAAGCCTTTATCAAATTGTGGCAATATTTGATAAAGGCTTGTTTGTTTATATCACCACAATCAAACGCTAATTTTTTTTGACCTTTAGTTTGTTGGCCTGTTAAACAATAAATTAAACAATAAAAAATCATGCCGAAAAATCTGTTAAACTGCCGCCTTTATTGAATTTTCAACGAATATTTGGTCATTACATGCTGTCAGCTATTGCTCGTCAAGACTTAAAACAATTATTTGTCTTGACCTTACCTATTTTAATCACCCAGATTTGCCAGTCAGGACTCGCCTTGGTCGATACCTTACTCGCTGGGCAAGTCTCCGCGCTAGATTTATCGGGCGTGGCAATCGGCGCAGGTATTTGGATGCCCACGTTTTTGCTGGCGGTTGGTATTTTGCTTGCCACCACGCCATTGATTGGGGAAGCGATTGGTCAGCAGCAACTGCAAAAAGTGCCGTTTATCACCCAACAATCGCTTTGGCTGGCGCTTATCATCGGTATTATAGGGTTTGTGGCGGTCAATCAGCTGCATTATTTGTTTGATTGGATGAAGGTACCGAAGGATATTCAGCATATCGCCCAAAAATTCTTGTTTGGTATCTCTTTTGGGTTTCCTGCGGTCTGTCTATATACCTCGCTGCGCTGCTACACCGAAAGCTTAAAACATCCCACCGTGGTCATGGTGATTAGCCTCATTGGTTTGATTTTAAATGTGCCGCTCAGCTATGCGTTTATTCATGGCGTTACCCTCGGTGAAACTGCGCTGATTCCTGCCATGGGCGGTGCGGGCTGTGGTTTTGCCTCTGGGATTGCGTTATGGATAAATTTATTGATGCTGGTAAGCTATTTGACTTTAAGCCCCCAGTCAGATTTTGCCAATCAACGGTTTTTTGCCAATTTTGCCGGTATGGATTTTGCTCAGTTGCGTCAGCAATTATCGATTGGTATTCCCATTGGCATGTCGATTTTTTTTGAAGTGAGCGCGTTTAGTCTAGCTTCCATTATCATCAGCCCACTGGGTGAAATCGCGGTGGCAAGCCATCAGGTAGCGTTGACGATTTCATCGCAGTTATTTATGTTTCCGTTTTCAGTGGCGATGGCGCTCACCATCATGGTGTCAAACCGCTATGGCGCCAAAGATTACCGAGAGCTTAAACGTATTAAGCTCATCGGCATTGCCGTAGCCACGTCATTTGCGGTGATTAGCATGTTGTTAACTGCCATTTTTCGGCAAACGCTGCCAACTTTCTTTAGTGAAAATCCCCAAGTGATTCAGCAAGCCGCGCTGTTGTTATGGTTTGCCACCGTGTATCAGTTGTTTGATGCTTGGCAGGTCAATTTTGCGGGGATTTTGCGCGGTATGCAAGATACCACAGTGCCGATGTTTATCACCTTGTTTTGCTATTGGGTGGTGGCGATTCCGCTGGGTACTTATTTGGTGCGCCATACCGATATGGGGGCTAAAGGATTTTGGATCGCGCTGGTTGCAGCGCTGGGATTGGCGTCACTGCTGTTAGGGACGCGTTTATTACGTCAGCAAAAACGCTTAAAAATGGCTTGGCTATAAAAATAAGTCGGTAATAAAAACGACTTGAAAAAAATGAGTGGCAATGATTAGTAAATTCGCTTAGGTTATTTATTGTGGGTTATGGTTCATGGGTTGATGACAATATTTGGGATATTCAACCAATGATTTTTATAGCGATTTTAAATTAAAAATAAAGTAAAAAAGGGCGAACTAACGCCCTTTTTTATCGTTCATAAAGGTTTGTTAATTAAAGTTTTCGCCAGTGAAGATACCATCAAATAGCACACTGGTTAAATAACGCTCACCACTGTCTGGCAAAATAACCACAATGGTTTTGCCTTGCATCTCAGGGCGGCTTGCTAGTTGATACGTCGCCTGCAGCGCTGCACCGCAAGAGATACCACATAAAATACCTTCTTGGGTCATCGCCCTTCTTGCCCATGCAATCGCATCATCGCCAGTTACTGTGATGACTTCATCAAGCAAATCAAGCGCAAGATTTTTTGGGATAAAGTTGGCGCCAATCCCTTGGATTTTATGGGGGCCTGGGGTGATGGGCTTGCCTTCACGCGTCTGGGTAATAATCGGTGATTCCGCAGGCTCAACCGCGACGGTATAAAGCGGCTGATGTTTGATTTGTTTAAAATAACGGGCGATACCTGAAATCGTCCCGCCTGTACCCACGCCTGCCACTAGCGCATCGACCTTACCCGCTGTGGCATTAAAAATCTCAGGTGCGGTGGTTTTGACATGGGTGTCTGGGTTGGCAGGGTTATCAAACTGTTGCGGCAAAAAGTATTCGCCAGGATGGTTATCATGGATTTCTTGCGCAGCTTCCACCGCGCCTTTCATACCTAGCGAAGGCTCAGTGAGCACCAAGTGTGCGCCCAAGGCGGCCAGCACTTTACGGCGCTCCATACTCATCGAGGCTGGCATGGTCAGCGTGATTTTATACCCTTTGGCTGCTGCCACAAACGCCAGCGCAATCCCCGTGTTACCGCTGGTCGGCTCGATGATTTGCATACCTGGCTTTAATAACCCTGCTTGCTCGGCGGCTTGCACCATGCCCGCACCGATTCGGCATTTGACCGAAAACGCTGGGTTACGGCTTTCGATTTTGGCAAGCACGGTCACCCCCTGTGGCATGATATGATTAAGACGTACCAGCGGCGTGTTACCAATAGCATCGGCATTGTTGGCATATACCGCTGTGCCAAGGTTGGCGGGTGCGGTGTAGTGATCATTAGGTTGTTGTAGCATAAGTATTCCCTTTTTTGTTAGATATTGTTGAATGATTTTACGGTAGTGATTTTGCGCTGTCTAACGCCATTTGGTAAATTCCATATATCAAAAAACATTAATACACGGGTCTATAATACAAGGCTATAACACAAAGCCGTAATACGGTGCTATAAGAAAATTTATCAAATATTTATAGCCTGTTGATTAAACTTTCCCATTAAATTTTATTATTAGCTTGGCGCTGTACTACGTTTAACCAAGCTTGCATCGCTGGGGTCAGTGGTCGGTGTTTTCGCCATGCCATCACCATTTGCCAAGTCAAATTGGGCTGGACGAGCGGCAGGCAAACCAGCTGTTTGTCATCGAGTTTATCAGTGTAATATTTGGGCAGTAGCGTCACCCCCATGTTTTTTTTCAACAATGTCGTCAGTAGTTGCCATTGGTTGGTGTGGCAAACGATATCGGGTTCAAAGCCGAGTTTTTGGCATTCTTCGACAATCATTGAGGTAAATGACGAATGGGACGCAAACAACATCAACGACGCATTTTTTAAGGATTTTAAAGTCACTTGTTTGATGGTATGGCCCATATGCTGCCGGTGTGCCACCATCATAATGGGATAATCGCATACTGGGATACAATCAAAGTCTTCTTCAATCGGTTGCATCAAAGTACACACATCAAGCGTATCATCGAGCAAGGCTTGTTTTAACGACTCTGCGCCATCTTCTAGCAACGACAGCTCAATATGGCGATGGGTTTGATAAAACTCAAAAATCGCATCGCTCAACAACTCACCCCCGAGCGGTGACAACCCCAGCCGCAGCTGCCCGCGGTCCATGTGCTGATATTGCGTCACCGTCTGCTCAAGGTAGCCGACATGTTGCAGCACCGTCTGCGCCTGCTCATATACCAATGCACCAATTTCGGTCAGCGCAATATCCCGCTTGCGGCTCATCAGTTGCTTATCAAAGAGCGCCACGCCCAGCGTATCTTCCAAATTAGAAATGGCTTTGGTGACGGTTGGCTGCGTCAAACTCAAGGTATCGGCAGCATGAGAAAATCCGCCGGTTTTCACCACCGTGATAAAGCATTGAAGTTGTTTTAAGGTCATCATGTTTTTGCACTGCCCAAAATAGCTTTATAGTGTTATAGCTTTGTTTTTTAGCTTTATAATTTTATAGTTTTGTAGCTTTATAGATTTTACGCATAATTTTAAAAATATTATTCATATTTTTTGTTAATGGGTTTTTTATACTAGATACCTTAATTATTGATGACTTTTTTACCATGAAACGCGCTATGAATCTTCCAACCTTTCAGCAGCTATTACCCCATAAACTGGTGCCCCATAAACTGTTACCCAAAAAAATAGACCGTATGTTACAACAGCCACTGGTCAAAATTTTACTGCAAATCACCCTCATTGGTGTGGTATGGGGCTTAGCTGACATCCTCAAAAAATTATTCAACCTCCCTATGTCATCTGGCATTGTGGGGCTGTTTTTGATGCTGGGATTACTATTGACTGGGGTCATTAAACTCGACTGGGTCAATGTCGGCGCGAAGTTTATCTTGGGCGAGTTGGTGCTGTTATTTATTCCGCTGATGATGTCGATTACCCAATATCAGCAGTTATTTTTTGCTAAAGGTTGGCAGTTGATGATTACCATTGTCGTGAGTACGGCATTGGTGATGCTGAGCTCTGCCATCACTTTTATGCTAGGCAATCGTGTTAAGCGCGCGTTGTATCGCCGCACGCACCATACACATCACTAATCAAACATATCACGAATCATTAATCATACCAATCGTAATTTACTATGAATATTATCTCTATCGGCTGTTTACTGTGGACTATCTTGGCGTATGTTTTAGCAAAGCGGGTCTATGCCCGTTTCCCAAAATTTTGGCTCAATCCTGCCATCACAGTGGCGACGGTAACGATTATTTTGATGATTGTGCTTGGGATTTCTTACCAAACCTATTTTGCCGATACCGCTTGGATTGTGGAGTTGTTGGGCCCTGCAACCGTGGCATTTGCCATACCGATTTATCAGTATCGTCAATTGATTTACCGCTATGCTGCCGTGCTTGCGGTGTCGATTGTGGTGGGCATGTTGGTGGGTATTGCTAGCATTATGGTGTTTGCTCGCGTGTTTAAATTTGATGCCACCCTCACCTACAGTTTGATGGCACGGTCAATTTCTACTCCATTTGCCATTGATTTGGCGCAGCAGATTCATGGTTCAGCGGCGCTCGTATCGCTATTTACTTTAATTACTGGGGTGGTCGGCATGGTGATTGGCGATATGGTACTGGCGTGGTCAAAAATTCGTTTCCATCTTGCCCACGGCGTGGCATTGGGTAATGCGTCACATGGTTTTGGTACCGCAAGAGCCAGTCAGCGCCATGAAAGCGAAGGCGTGATTGCCAGCCTGACGATGGTATTGGCAGGGTTATTTATGGTATTTTTTGGCCCTGCGCTGATTCATTTAATGACAGCTATTTAACCCATGCTTTTTTAAGCTATTTAACACATGCCTGTTAATACTTGCTGTGATTTTACAACGTCTCAAAGCTCTCTACTGATGAAAACTTGCCAAAATGACGTATTAATATTTGCCAAACAAAATAAAATTAGCGACAATGACCTACCTTTTTTTGGATTGTAGGAAAAAATTATGTCATTACAACAGATTATTGAAGATGCGTTTGAAAACCGTGCCAACTTCAACCCCAATGACGCCACCGACGATGTGCGTGCCGCCGTCAATGATGTGCTCGCTCAGCTCGATGCGGGCACCTTGCGCGTAGCAGAAAAAAAAGACGGTGAATGGATGGTCAACCAATGGGTCAAAAAAGCGGTATTATTATCCTTTCGTCTGAACGACAACCGCATCATGAATGGCGGTCGTGACCTGCAGTTCTTTGATAAAGTCGAAACCAAATTTTCAGATTGGGGCGATGAACAATTTGCCAAAGCGGGCGTGCGCGTGGTGCCACCTGCCGTCGCGCGTAAAGGCTCATACATTGCCAAAGGCGCTATCTTGATGCCATCTTACGTCAATATCGGCGCCTATGTCGATGAAGGCACGATGGTCGATACGTGGGCCACGGTGGGGTCATGCGCCCAAATCGGTAAAAACGTGCATCTATCGGGCGGTGTCGGCATTGGCGGCGTCCTTGAGCCGCTACAAGCCAACCCAACCATCATTGAAGACAACTGCTTTATCGGTGCGCGCTCAGAAATCGTTGAAGGTGTGATTGTTGAGGAAGGCTCGGTGATTTCGATGGGCGTGTATATCGGTCAATCAACCAAAATCCTAGACCGCGAAACAGGCGAAATCAGTTACGGCCGTATTCCTGCAGGGTCAGTGGTCGTGTCAGGCAGTTTGCCAAGCAAAGATGGCTCGCACTCGCTTTACTGTGCGGTAATCGTGAAAAAAGTAGACGCGCAAACCCGCTCTAAAACCTCCATTAATGACTTGCTCAGAATGGCCTAGATTTTTCGTCAAGATAACAGTAAATTATTTAAAGCAAATCAGCCATGGTTTGCTTTTTTTATAGCCTTCAGCAAATTTTATAGCCTTTATTAAAGGAAACAGTATGTCGTCACAACAAAACACCCCGTATGACAACGGCATTGCGGTACGCAAACAAGTCATGGGCGAAGCGCATGTGGAGCGCGCCATGTCACAAGTCACCGAATTTACTGCCCCACTGCAAGACTGGATTAATGAACACGCGTGGGGCTCGACGTGGCAACGTGACGGCAAAGGAATAGACCGCAAAACCCGCTCACTGGTGACCATTGCCTTTTTAATCGCGCAAAAATCCCCAACAGAACTAAAAGGGCATATTCGCGGGGCGATTAATAACGGCGCAAGCGTGGCAGAAATTCAAGAAGTGCTACTGCATAGTCTACCTTACTGCGGTGCGCCAGCGGCGCAAGAAGCCTATCGTGCTGCAGTGGACGTGTTAACCGAAATGAAATTGCTTTAACCGCTGAACACAAAGATTTATTGGCATAAATTTGATAAAATAAACGCTAATTTTTATTAGTTAATCACATTTATGCCAAATTCAACGCTACCCATCCGCAATACCGCCATTCCCACCACTGACCCCGAAGCAGGACTTAAAGTCACTGAGATTTTTTACTCGCTGCAAGGTGAAGCCTTGACCGCAGGATTACCGACGATTTTTATTCGCTTGACTGGCTGCCCGCTGCGCTGCGTGTATTGTGATACCGAATATGCCTTTGTCGGCGGCGAGCGCATGAGTTTGGCAGGGATTTTGGCAGTGTGTCAGAGTTTTCCGTGCCAGCGTATTTGTTTGACAGGCGGCGAACCTTTAGCCCAGCCCAATGCAATCGCTTTGATGAACTTGCTACTGGCGCATGGCTACGAGATTTCGCTTGAAACGTCGGGCGCGCTGTCCGTAGCAGAGGTGCCAACGGCAGTCTCTAAGGTCATGGATATCAAAACCCCAAGCTCTCAAGAAGCCGATAAAAATCTGTGGCAAAACCTCCCCTACTTAACTACCCATGACCAAATCAAATTTGTCATTATGAATCGCGACGATTATGACTGGTCAAAACAAATCCTAGCAGACTACCAACTGGATAAAAAAGTCGCAACGGTGTGGTTTTCTCCGATGTTTAATGTGGAAGAACGTCAAGCCAATGTACCCACCCTTGCCACTGACTTGGCAGAATGGATACTTGCCGACGCGCTGCCGGTGCGTTTTCAACTGCAACTGCATAAAATCATTTGGGCAGATGCCAAAGGCAAATAGCCGCTGTCAAATAGCTACTGCCAAATAGCCACTGTCAAATCGTTAGAACACAACTTAGGGAAATATCAAGCCAATGGGAAAAATGATTGTTTGGGGGCTGATTGCGTCGGCCTTTTTTAGCACGTCGTTTGTACTATATCAATTGATGAGTGTACAAGGCGGACATTGGTTTTGGTCAGCAAGTTTTCGCTGTTTTTTTATGTGGCTGTTGTTATCGGTTTTTATTTTGTTGCAAAACAAACTCAATCCGTCCAAGCTGATAGCGCTATGTAAACTATTTGCCAGTCATTGGCAGTTTTGGTGTGTGACGGGCGGTATTGGGCTTGGCACATATGGACTGCTGGCGTTTGCGGCGGATTATGCGCAAGGGTGGGTGCTTGCCGCGACCTATTTATTCACTGTGGTGGCAAGCTTGGTGGTACTGAGTTTTTTTGGGCAATCATTTCAAAAAAAAGTTATTGTCTATTCGGTGATTGTATTTATCGGTGTGGTACTTGCCAATGTGGGTGAAGGATTAAGGCATAGCACGAGCCAAGGCACTGATTGGCATGCTTTGTTGCTATTTGGTGCGCTGCCTGCCTTTATCGCCAGTTTTTGTTTTCCCTTAGGTAATCAATTGATTTGGCAAGCAGGACAACCCAAAGGGGACTCCACCCATCCTACTACTAATGAAATGAGCAAATTGGCAACGCGCAAATTGCTACAAAAAGTGCCGCAAGTAACTTCCCCACTGCTATCAAATCCCTTGCATAAAGTCTGGCTGATGTCGCTAGGGTCATTGCCGATGTGGTTGGTATTAGGCTTTCTGGTACAACCGCCCGCGCCCAGTGTCTCACAAATGACCATTAGTTTTTTGGTTGCCTTGATGGCAGGTGTGCTAGGTACGACCACTTTTTTACATGCCCGTAGTCTTGCCAAACAGCCTCAACAACTGGCCGCCGTCGATGCCACACAAGGCAGTGAAATTATTTTTGCGTTGTTAGGCGGTATGTTGCTGCTGCACACGCCCATGCCATCAGGCTTAAGTTTTGTGGGGATTGCGCTGGTGATTATTGGGCTTGGGCTGTTTGCCAAGCAACGCTAGCGGTAGTCCAGGTTGTGATAGTTTGCTATAATGCAGGCACTTTTATTTTAACCCTTTATTTAACCGATTAGGATTATTTGATGAATACTTTGACCGCTCTTTCACCTATTGATGGTCGCTATGCCAGTAAAGTGGATAGTTTACGTCCTTACCTGTCAGAATTTGGCTTGATTCATGCCCGTGTGACGGTGGAAGTACGCTGGTTGCAGACCCTTGCCAATCATGCAGATATTCATGAAATTCAGCCTTTTTCGGCAGCGACCAATGAGCGCCTAGACGCGATTGTAGCCAATTTTAGCGAAGCAGACGCGATGCGTATCAAAGACATCGAACGCACTACCAACCATGATGTCAAAGCCGTTGAATACTTTTTAAAAGAAAAAATTGCCGATATCGATGCGCTAAAAGACGCGGGTGAATTTATCCATTTTGCCTGTACCTCTGAAGACATCAATAACTTATCACACGCGTTGATGCTAAAATCCGGTCGCGACGTACTGGCGCAATCGATGCAAAAAATCATTGATGAGATTGCAGCCCTCGCCGAAACCCATGCCGACCAACCCATGCTGTCACGCACGCATGGGCAAACCGCGAGCCCAACGACTTTGGGTAAAGAAATGGCAAACGTGGCGTACCGCCTGCATCGCCAACTCAAGCAATTTAATAACGTAGAATTGCTAGGTAAAATCAATGGTGCAGTGGGTAACTACAACGCCCACCTGTCAGCCTATCCACAGATTGACTGGGCAAAAAATGCCGAGCACTTTGTCACTAGCCTTGGGTTGACCTTTAATCCGTATACCACCCAAATTGAGCCACACGACTATATCGCCGAATTGTTTGACGCGCTGCGCCGTTACAATACCATTTTGATTGATTTTAACCGCGATGTATGGACCTATATCTCCTTGGGTTATTTCAAACAAAAACTCAAAGATGGCGAAGTGGGCTCATCCACCATGCCACACAAAGTCAACCCAATCGACTTTGAAAACTCAGAAGGTAATCTAGGTATTGCTAATGCCGTGTTGGCGCATTTGGGTGAAAAACTGCCGATTTCTCGTATGCAGCGCGACTTGACCGACTCGACAGTCCTTCGCAATATGGGAGTGGGTTTTGCCCAAAGTTTGATTGCCTTTGACGCCTGCTTAAAAGGTATTGGCAAATTAGAGCTTAACGCCAATCGTCTCAATGAAGACTTGGACCTTGCCCAAGAAGTATTGGCAGAGCCGATCCAAACCGTGATGCGTCGCTACAATGTTGAAAAACCTTATGAGAAACTAAAAGCCTTGACCCGCGGTCAAGCCATGACTCGTGAGATGATGGTCAACTTCGTCAATGGTGATGAACTGTCAGCGGTGCCAGAAACTGAGCGTCAACGTTTGGCTGATTTGACCCCTGCCACTTATACAGGTAATGCAGCACAGCAAGCCAAAAACTTGAAAAATTTATTAAAATAAGACTTTTTCGCTCATCAAAAATCAAAAAGGACGCCTAGGCGTCCTTTTTTTACGTGACTTTTTTTTAAATCGAGTTTTTTACAGAATTTTTTTTAGGTGAGTTTGTTGATTAAACTTTGGGTTATTTTTTGGCATAGCCTTGTTGGTTAAGATAAGGCAGCACCTCGGGACGGACGGGTTTATCCAAATAACTTTCAATGGTTTGCACCCAATCTGACCCTGCTTGACCACGCGTCGTATAATAATCGGCAACGGTTTGGTTATACTGGTCTAATGCGGATTTGTCAGCGGGTTGATATTGGTTGGTGGAAACCACCAATGCCTTTGGCAAGCGTGGACGCATGGCAGGATTTTGGTCAGGATAACCCAATGCCATGCCAAATAGCGGCACCACGCCTTGTGGCAGTTTGAGTATGTCGCCCATCCGTCTGATATCATTGCGGATACTGCCCAAATACACACCACCCAATCCCATGCTCTCAGCCGCTAGTAGCAGATTTTGCGCCATAATGGCTGCATCAACCGCCCCAACAATGGTGACTTCAGTCCAATCAATTTGCGCATTGGGTACAAGGGTTTGGTGGCGGTGGTTGTCCATACAAAAAATTAGTAGCTCGGCACACTGCTCCACATAGGGATGACCGTATTTTTCTCCGTCTTTGGCTTGCTGGGCATCGGCGCAAATACGGCGTATGTCATAGCGCTGCGTTGCATCTGTCACCCGAATGATGCTTGCTGACTGCAAAAATCCCGATGATGAGCCTGCCATCCCCGCTTCGATAAGCTGCTCAAACGTCGCTGCATCTATTGGCTGATTGGTGAATTTGCGAATTGAACGATGATTGAGTATCGTCTCTAGGGTGGGTTTACTGTCGCTATGCTCACTATGTGTTGTCATAATTTACCTTGTTATGATTTGCCTTGTTATGGTTTGTGTTGTTATAAGTTGGGTTAGGGTTTGATTAGCCTTAGGGTTGGTATGTTTGAATCAGCTTTTGGGCTTGCACAATCACCGGCGTATCGACCATTTGTCCATCCATGGCAAATGCCGCAAGCCCTGTCTGTGCATAATGGTCAGCCACTTTTTTGGCAAAGGCAAGCTGTGCTTGGCTGGGTCTAGCCAGTGCATTGACAATAGCGACTTGGTTGGGATGAATACATAGCATCCCTGAAAAACCCAAATCGCGCCACCAATTAACGCGCTGGGTCAAACCGTCATCATCATTAAAAGGCGGGTACACGCATTCAATCGGTGGGGTGAGCGCATTGATAGCACTATGCAAGCTTAGCTGATAACGGATTTGGTTGGCAACCATCTGACCTGCCTCGCTGTCTGCGCGCACGCCCAATTTTTCACAGATATCCAAAAAGCCAAAACTGAGCGCAGTCAATCCTGCGGCAGCAGCGATGTCGGGAATATTTGCCATGCCTTTGGGTGTCTCAATCAAGGCAATCATGGGTTTGGCGAGCGCATGACGGACGCGGTCAACCTCTATGGCGTGCTCGACTTTGGGTAGCACTACCCCAATCACGTTGTTCATTGCAGACACTGGCAAAGATTTGAGCAAATCAATATCGCCCGCTTGGTGGTTGCTACTTGCGGCATTGATACGCACCCAAACAGGCTGGGCATCAGCGCCGCTTAGATAATTGACCATATTGTCACGCGATTGCATTTTGACACTATCACTGACTGCATCTTCTAAGTCAATTATCACCGTATCTGCGCCACGGGCAAAGGCTTTTTCCACCCGCTCAATATTGATGGCGGGTACAAACAAATAACTGGTTGCGCTCAATCCCTTGGGTTTTGCTACATTGTTTTCGCTCATGCGACATCCTTTTTCGTCCATTTTTGTTGAGATATTGCCCTTTTTAGCAAACGACTTATCAAACAGCTTATCAAACAGCTTATCAAACAACGCCGCCCTACCCAAAGTAAGGCGTTTTTTAGTTTATTTTAAAACCGTCAATTTGGCTTTTTCACTGCGGCTAAACAGTAAATTTAACACGATGGCGACCACTGTCGCTGTACCGATACCGCCCAAATTAAATTGTCCAATATGTAAGCTAAAATCCCCAGCGCCCATAATGACGGTCACTGCAGCAATGATTAAATTAGCATTTTTGCTAAAATCAATGTGATTATCGAGCCAAATTTTGACCCCTGCTACCGTGATAAGCCCGAACACCACGATCGAGGCACCGCCCAATAATGGCGCTGGGATGGTATGGATAAGCGCGCCAAATTTTGGTGACAGCCCCAGTAGCACAGCAATCAAGCCTGCCACCACAAAAACCGTGGTCGAGTATACTTTGGTCACTGCCATCACGCCGATATTTTCCGCATAGGTTGTCACGCCCGTACCGCCCATGCTCGATGACATCGCTGTACATAGACCATCAGCAAAAAAAGCCCGTCCCATATAGGGCGATACCGCTTGTCCTGTCATGGCTTCCACCGCTTTGATATGTCCTAAATTTTCGGCGATTAAAATAAAGGCAACCGGGGCAATCAAAATTATTGCGTTGATATCAAACGTTGGATGATAAAAATTCGGTAATCCAACCCAAGCTGCTTGGGCAACTGGGGTAAAATCAATCGGCTTGCCATACCCAAGCACATTGGTGAGCACAAAATATGCCATATA
The DNA here is from genome assembly GCF_031979465.1 of Moraxella sp. CTOTU46934. NCBI lineage: Bacteria > Pseudomonadati > Pseudomonadota > Gammaproteobacteria > Moraxellales > Moraxellaceae > Moraxella > Moraxella sp. CTOTU46934. The sequence goes on along the minus strand of NZ_DALZEG010000006.1, from coordinate 58,141 downwards.
CGCCAATAGCAATCCAATCAGTAGCAACAAACGACGTAGCATACCGCGGCTAAACACAGCGACCGCACTGATACACAGCACCGTCATCAACGCAACCCAACTATCAAACTGGTTGCCCGACACGCCTTTGATAGTCACTGGCGCCAAATTTAGCCCGATAATCATCACAATCGCACCGGTTACCACAGGCGGCATGAGTTTCTCAATCCAGCTAACCCCTGTTTTCATCACGAGTAATCCGACCATGGCATAAAAAATACCACAGACAAAAATACCACCAAGCGCCACGGATAAATTACCATTAAAGCCTGAGCCTGTATAAGCCGTCGCGGTAATCACGGGCGCGATAAACGCAAAACTTGACCCTAAATAACTGGGTACTCGCCCACCCGTCAAAAAGAAAAACAGCACCGTACTGAGCCCCGCCATCAAAATCGCAAGGTTAGCATCAAATCCCATCAATAACGGCGCAAGCACGGTTGCACCAAACATCGCAAACGCATGTTGCAGCCCAAGTAGCAAACTTTTGTCGGCAGGTAAATACTCGTGGATACGCACAGGATGATGATCTAAATGCCCATCGTAAGGCTGCCATTTTGGGAACCAGCCGCTATCATTGCCGGTATTTTGATGGGTTGGTCGTCTTTGCGAATTTGCCATAATTTTGCTCTCATCTGTCAACTGCGCGAATTTTACACGTTATTTTTGTTTTGTCAAAAAACCCTGCGTTTTGAGCCAATCTTCTGCAGCAGCAACATACGGTTGACTATAGTAATCGGCAAATTTTTGACGGTATGGCTTACGCTCACGCGCTTCATTAAAGGTCAAAATGGTTTGCTCGTAATCGGCGAGCATTTGTGGTAACGCGTCAACTTGATACTGATTGTCAAAATACACCGCAGATTTTGGTAAACGCGGTTTTAGGCACATTTCCACGCTAGGTTTACCGATACATAAGCCAAAAATTGGATAGGTATATTTTGGTAGCTGCAGCAGTTCGATTAAGTCATTGGCAATCATACGCAAACCACCAATCGGACAGGTGGCATAACCCAAACTCTCTGCCGCCACCGTGGCATTTTGCGCCGCCAATGCCGTATCGGTAGCGAGGGTAATCAATGTATCACTATCCTTAAACCCCTCAAAGCTGCCGTCATACGCTTGACTGCTCAAATAGGAGCGATAGCCATCCATCACAAATACCAAAAATACACTACATTGGGCTATCTGTGGGTTACGCGGTTGCAAATCGACGATTTTTTGACGTAACGCTTTATCACTGATGTTGATAATGCTGTAGTGCTGTCCGTTTTGCCAACTTGGCGCTTGCTGGGCGCATTTGATGATGTCATTTAATTGCGAATCTGGCACGGTGGCGCTACTGTCAAACTCTCGATACACCCGATGATTTTGTAAAAGTTCAATGGTTTGATTGCTCACAGTTTGATTACTCGTAGCTTGGTTATTCATAGTTTGGTTATTCATGATTGCCCCGTTAAAAGTGATTTAAACATGATTTGATGATTGTTGATGTTGATATAGTCGCCAAAGTAGCGCTACCCCAATAAGCAAAACGATGGCAGAGACGGGTAACAACGCCAGCCAAATATTTTTGCCTGTTGCAACTAGCGCAGTTAGCGGTCCGATAAGCTGCCCAAACGCAAAACTTGCAGTCATCAGCGCACTTAAATTGTATTTAGGATAGTGCGTGACTTGGCTTGCTGCCACTTGTAGCCCTGCCATCGTCACCACCATAAAGGTGCCGCCCACCATCAGCGATGACAACATCAAACCTGCCAACGACTGCCAAAGCGCAGGCAATAACGTGCCAACCGCCATGATAATTTGCGACACTCGCCAAACGCCGAGCAAAGAAAAGTTGTTATAACGGCGCTGTAATCCCTGAGACAATACTACCGACAAAGCCGCCGCCAACCCAAAAAATGGCCAAATCAGCAAATAACTTTGCCCCGATAACCATTGCTTGGCGATTTGTGGCAAAAAAGTCGCAGGTAAAATATAGCCAAACCCAAATAAGCCGTAGGCGGTTAATACATTCGCTAATTTTAGCTTGGCAGGTGTTATGCTAGCGGTAGGATTGGTATGGGTAGCTTTGGTAAGGGAGGTTTCGGCAGCGGCTGTTGAGGCAGCAGCTGTTGAGGCAAACTGCGAGTTGATTTTCGCCAGCAGAAAGGTGACAAGCAGAGTGGCGAGCAGTGCAATCACGCCTAGATACTGCCATAATCGACTCGATAATGGACTGAATGATGACTGAGCCGCGATAGTCACCGTCGCTGATTGAAAAATAAAATAGCTACAAATCAATCCTGTGAGGGTGATACCAATACCCACACCCGTATAAATCAAGCCACTGCTGGCTACCTGTCTTGATTTTAACCAATTGATTGCAAACGCACTGATAGATACCAGCACCCAAGCGCTTGCCACACCCGCCAAAAAGCGTAGCACTAGCAACCAGCCAAAGCTGCTTAGCGAAGCCAGCCAAGTGGTAAGCGTCACCAAGCTGAGACCTAACATGACAAAAAGCGGATGTCGCTTACTTTTAAGCAGTGACAGTGCACCGACCAAATAGCCAATATAGTTGCTGCTTGATAACCACGCCGTTTGCGCAAGATGCACCGTGCCCTCTTGTATCATTAAAGGCAAAATCGGTGTAAAGGCAAATCGCCCGATTCCCATTGCCACCGCAAGCGCGGTACTCGCTAGGATAAAGCAAAATATAATCTGTTGTCGGTCAGATTGTGACATTTTGCGTTACCCCTTGATTTTATTGTTACGGCTTGTCAGCGTTTAAGCTTGCATTTTAAAGATTATTGAGCATACTTTGCAAGGTTTCCTTCACATTTTTGGATGACATATTAGCTTGGCTTAATATCAAAGCCTGTTTAACCATTGACTTTTTGTCTGCTACCAAGGCATTCCAATTTGATAAACCCTGTATCAAACGTGACGCCAACAGTGGGTTACGTTTATCCAAATCTTGCATCATGCTCAAATACTGCTCAACGCCCTGCTGTGTCCAAATTTTGGTAGGCTGCGCAAGCAATCCGCCGAGCACTGCCCGCACCCGGTTTGGGGTATTGATATCAAAGTCTTGATGTGAGGTTAACGCAAAAATATCGGCAACGCTCGCCTGACTGTCATTGGCTTGGACACTAAACCATAAATCCATCACCAATGCATCATGATGAAAGCGTTGGTAAAAATCGGCCAGCCATTCGGCTTTTTGGGGCAAACCATGCTCCACCGCCGCATTTAACGCGCCTAAACGCTCGGTCATACAAGACGCTTGTTGGTACTGGGTAATCGCCCAATGTTTGGCATCACTCACGCCTGCCAATAACGCCATATCCAGCACCACATTTCGCCACGCCCGCACGCCCATGGCTTCGGCTGTATCTTCATACGTGGTAATCGGCAGTTTGGCATACGCACTTTGCCAAATGTCTTTAAGCTCTACCGCCACGGCTTTTTTGACCGCTTGATGACGGGCGCGAACTTGGCTAGGGTCATAGTCGGTCTGAATCGCACTGCCCAGCTCTCGCTCGCTTGGCATATCTAGTAGCCGCGCCGCTAGCATAGGATCGGTTTCTGATAGCGCTGGCAGACTGGCTTTTAATGCCGTGATATAAGCATCGGTATCGGCATTTTGCAATAAAATACGATTGACCAACAACTGTGCCGCTTGCCAACGGTTAAAGCCATTGGTCTCATACTGCATCAAAAACGCTAAATCATCATTGCTATACTCAAAATTGAGCTGAACAGGCGCGGAAAAATCACGAAGCAATGACACTACAGGGTCAAAATCCGCTGTGGTAAACAAACCGTCAAAGTTAAACGTCTGACTATCTTCGCGCAGTAATACCAAATCTTCGTGTACCAGTTGCCCATTGGCACGGTTAAAAATCGCCATTTTGATAGGAATTGGCAAAGCTTTTGGTGCAGGATAGCCTGCCACTGGGCGCGTTTGTTGGCTTAGCGTCAAGATAAGCTTGTCAGCTGTTTTTTCAAAATACCCCGACAACACAGGTGTTCCTGGCTGGGTATACCAATCAATAAATGTTTCAATACTTGGGTCTGCAACGCTCAGTGCAGATAACAAGTCTTCAACCGTCACCGCTTGCCCATCGTAACGGCGGAAATATTCATCCGTGCCTTGACGGAATTTTTCTTTGCCAAGCGTATTGGCAATCATGCGCACGATTTCTGCGCCTTTCTCGTACACTGTGGCGGTGTAGAAATTATTAATCTCGACAAAATGGTCAGGGCGTGGCGGGTGCGCCAATGGGCTGGCATCTTCAGGAAACTGCGCCGCTCGCAATGTTGCCACATCATCAATCCGCTGTACCGCAGGGGAATGCAGACTTTCGGAAAAAGACTGGTCACGAAATACAGTAAAGCCTTCTTTTAGGCACAGCTGAAACCAGTCACGGCAGGTGATACGGTTGCCCGTCCAGTTATGGAAGTATTCATGGGCAATCACCGCTTTGACATTAAAATTACGGCGATCGGTGGTAGTCTCTGGGCTAGATAGGACGCAAGCGGTATTAAAGATATTTAATCCCTTGTTTTCCATCGCGCCCATATTAAACTGGCTAACCGCCACAATCATATAGCGGTCAAGGTCATACGCCCGTCCGTAGTTGTCTTCGTCCCATTTCATTGAGTCTTTTAACGCTTGCATGCCGACATGGCACTGCTCGATGTTCTCATGTTTGGCATATAATTCAAGCAGCACTTCACGCCCTTCACTGGTGACATACTGATCGGTCAATACGTCCAAATCTGCCATCACGCAAGCGAATAGATAACTCGGTTTTTTGGTAGGGTCTTGCCACACCGCAAAATGACGGTCGCCCGCAAGCTCGCCTTGGTCAATTAAATTACCATTGGCAAGCAGCGTTGGGTAAGTTTTATCGGCTTCAATGCGTGTGGTAAAGGTAGCAAGCACATCGGGACGGTCTGGATAAAAGGTAATTTTACGAAACCCTTCTGGCTCACACTGGGTACAGAACATTTTGTCCGCCCCTTCCCCTGCTTGGTATAAGCCTTCTAGACTGGTATTGGTTTGCGGCACGATGGTGACAATGGTGGTAATCTGACAAGTGTCTGGCGCATTAACAATCGTTAGGCTTTCTTGGTCTAGTTGGTAGTCGCTTTCGCTTAAAGTTTTGCCGTTTAAGGTAATTGATTCAAGTTGTAATTCTCGTCCAAAGAGTACCAAATCGCCTGCCGTGTTTCTTGTCATGTCAAGATTGGCGGTGACAGTTGCATGCTTTTTATCAGCGCGGTCAAACAACTCAATTTTTAAGTCAATGTGATTGACACTAAAGACCGGCGGTGTGTAGTCTTTTAGATAGATTTTTTGCGGTTGGTTACTATTTAATTGGTGACTATTTAAACTGGGGTCTGGCGTGGGTATGTTAGCGGGTACATCGGGCATTTCGGTGTTTAATAGCTGGGGGTTTTCGGTTTGGTTGGTTTCGGTGACGTTGGTCATATATTTCTTTAGCTCGCAATGTGTTGTTAAAAATTATTCTCATTCAATGTGGCTATTATGCCATAATTAATGACATTTTTTGGTCACAAACCATAATGACTTTGTTATTACATTTTCATGCTATTTTTTTTATTTTTATCGGATAAAATTTCAACTCTTCTTGACTCATTTGTGGGTGACATGATGGATAATTTTGTAGGTAATTTATTTGATTTAGATTGGAAATTGATGGTAGTTCACATGTTTCAAATGGTGATAGCATTTGTGTTGGTATTACCTGTAGGCTACAATCGTGAGAACAGTCGACAAAACATTGGGCTGCGCACTTTTCCGCTTGTAAGCCTAGCAAGCTGTAGTTTCGCGCTGCTTGCGTTCGAAGTGCAAGGCGATGACCCGAGCGCGATGGGGCGCATCGTAAGCGGCGTGGTAACGGGGATTGGCTTTATCGGCGGCGGTGCAATTCTCAAAAAAGATGGCATGATTGAAGGGACATCGACAGCGGCTGCGATTTGGTCGGCAGGCTGTGTGGGCGTGGCAGTGGCGATGGGACGGCTAGAAATTGCGGTATTGATTAGTGTGTTTATGGTAGGGATTTTTTATTTTGTTAGTCCGTTAAAACAAAAACTTAGCAAGGAAAATGATGATGTTTAATGTAAAAAGTTGGATGATAGCTTAAACTTGCCCCAAGAAAAGCTGTTGCTTTTCTTAGGGTAAAACCGCTCATTTAACACCCATCGTCTACCATCATTGCAACACAAACTCTCTTAGGCTTACCACTTTATCGCGCACTTTTGCCGCTTCCTCAAACTTCAAATCACGCGACAAGGCTTTCATCTCTTTTTCTAACCGAGCAATCTCTTTGGCAAGCAAATCAGGCGAACGCAAAATCGAAATATCCACATCAGGGAACGCATGGGTGACCGCAATCGCTTGGTTATCATTCGGGGCTTCTGCCTCGCCTGTGTCGATTTTATCGGTAATCTGACGGCGAGCGGATGTCGGCGTGATGCCATGTTCCTCGTTATACGCCATCTGTTTGGCACGGCGACGCTCGGTTTCTTCAATCGCTTTTTGCATACTTGGGGTAATGCTGTCAGCGTACAAAATCGCCTTACCATTGACATGGCGCGCGGCACGACCGATGGTCTGAATGAGCGAACGCTCCGAGCGTAAAAAGCCTTCTTTATCCGCATCAAAAATCGCCACCAAGCTCACCTCAGGCATATCCAAGCCCTCACGCAACAGGTTGATACCGACCAGCACATCATGCACGCCTGTGCGCAGTTCATGGATGATTTTCATCCGCTCCACCGTGTCAATATCCGAGTGCAAATAAGCGACTTTGATATTGTATTCTTTTAGATAACTGGTCAAATCTTCTGCCATGCGTTTGGTGAGCGTGGTAATCAGCACTCGCTCATCTTTGGCTTTACGAATGTTGATTTCTGATAGCACATCATCAACTTGGGTCAAGACAGGGCGAATCTCAAGCTGTGGATCCACTAGACCTGTCGGACGTACCACTTGCTCTACGACCTGCTCGCTATGCTCAAGCTCGTATTGGGCAGGGGTCGCCGACACAAAAATGGTCGCAGGGGTAATACGCTCCCATTCTTCAAACATCAGCGGGCGGTTATCCATCGCAGACGGTAGGCGAAAGCCATAATTGACCAAGGTTTCTTTACGACTTCTATCGCCTTTGTACATCGCGCCGACTTGTGGCACGGTTACATGGCTTTCATCAATAAATAGCAAGGCGTCGGGCGGAATATAGTCAAACAACGTCGGCGGTGCTTCACCCGCAGGACGTCCCGATAAATGGCGCGAATAGTTCTCAATGCCGTTACAGTAGCCAAGCTGTTGAATCATTTCCAAATCATAAGTGGTACGTTCTTTGATACGCTGTGCTTCAATCAGTTTGTCATGCGCTCGAAAATACTCAAGGCGTTGTTCAAGCTCGGCTTTGATAGTACCACTGGCTCTTTCTAACTTGTCTCGTGGGGTGACGTAGTGAGATTTTGGATAGATGGTAATGCGTGGCACACTGCGCACGTTCTTACCTGTCAACGGGTCAAACCAAGTGATTTTTTCCACTTCATCATCAAACATACTGATACGCACCGCAAGCTGTTCAGACTCAGCGGGGTAAATATCTAGCACTTCACCACGCAAACGGTAAGTACCTCGCCCAAAGTCAAGCTCGTTACGCGTATATTGCAACTCCACCAAGCGTTTGAGCATGGCAGTGCGATCGATTTTGTCACCCACTACAATGTGGAGGAGCATTTTTAGGTAGCTTTCTGGGTCGCCTAGACCATAAATACAAGACACCGATGCAATGATAATGGCATCACGACGTTCGAGTAGCGCACGCGTGGCCGACAGTCGCATTTGGTCAATATGGTCATTAATGGCGCTGTCTTTTTCGATAAAGGTATCACTGGCAGGCACATATGCTTCAGGCTGATAGTAGTCGTAATAACTGACAAAATACTCCACAGCATTGTGGGGAAAGAACGCCTTAAACTCGCCATATAGCTGGGCGGCAAGGGTTTTGTTGTGTGCCATGATAATGGTGGGACGCTGGCATTGGGCAATCACTTTTGCCATGGTGTAGGTTTTACCTGAGCCTGTCACCCCCAAAAGCAGCTGACCGTGCATGCCGCGCTCAATGCCATCAACCAATTTGGCAATCGCTTGCGGTTGGTCGCCTGAGGGTTCAAATTCGGTCACCATCTCAAAGGGTTTACTTGAGATTTGGGTGCCACTGGCATTGACACCGGTGATTTGGGCATCATCTTGGATTTGGCGGGCAAGTTGGCTAAGTTCACGTTCGGAGCGGGAAGATTGAGGTGGTCGCATTTTATTGTCTTTATCGTAGTCACAGATGGGTAAATAATGGGGTTGATGGGTGAGAAGTTAAAGCAAAATAACGCGAAATATTGTATCAGTGATTGGGTTTATCAAAAAAGACCACCCATTAACAAACCACCTATCATCAAACTTGTTAAAATTACCCCATTAGCCTATTCCAGTTAGGCATTTAAAAGCATTAGGTTAATTTGGCAAAATCCCTTATAATATCCCCTGACTTTTTCCACTTTAGCGGCAGTGACTTGTATGAGTCATTTTGCTATTAGTCATATTAATCATTTTTTCGTTAATCATTTTGCAAACTTGCTCGTGCTGTATTGCAGTCCGTGACTTTCTATTTTTGCTTTGTTCTTGTTTTAAAATGTAAAATAGAGATAGGTTTGCAAAGCGATTAATTTTCTATCACCCTTGATATAATGAGAAAATTAAATGCGTGAATATCAACTATTTACCTCTGAATCCGTCAGTGAAGGTCACCCAGACAAACTCGCTGACCAAATCTCTGATGCTATCCTTGACGCCATCCTTGAGCAAGACATCCATGCGCGTGTGGCGTGCGAAACCTTGACCAAAACAGGCGGCGTGGTGCTGGCGGGTGAAATTTCTACCACCGCCAATGTTGATTTTGAAAAAATCGTGCGTGATACCGTCCTGCGCGTTGGCTACAATAGCTCAGAGTTGGGCTTTGATGGTGCCACCTGTGCGGTTATCAATATGCTTGGCAAACAATCCCCCGAAATCGCCCAAGGCGTTGACCGCTCGCGCCCTGAAGAGCAAGGTGCTGGTGACCAAGGTTTGATGTTTGGTTATGCCACCCATGAGACGGATGTGTTGATGCCCGCCCCTATTCAGTTTTCCCATCGTTTGATGGAAAAGCAAGCGCAATTGCGTAAAGACGGCACATTAGCGTGGCTGCGTCCCGATGCCAAAGCGCAAGTCACGGTACGCTATGATGGCGACAAACCTGCGTTTATTGATGCGCTGGTACTATCAACTCAACACGATCCAAGTATCTCGCAAAAAGACTTGCATGAAGCAGTCATGGAAGAAATCATCAAGCCTGTCATCCCAGCTGCCATGCTGCACAAGGACACGAAGTATCATATCAACCCAACCGGGTTATTTGTGATTGGTGGTCCTGTGGGGGATGCGGGTTTGACGGGTCGTAAAATCATCGTAGACACGTATGGCGGTATGGCGCGTCACGGCGGCGGCGCGTTCTCAGGTAAAGACCCATCAAAAGTTGATCGCAGTGCAGCCTATGCAGGACGTTATGTTGCCAAAAATATCGTAGCGGCAGGACTGGCGGAGCGCTGTGAAATTCAAGTCAGTTATGCCATTGGGGTGGCAGAGCCAACCTCTATTTCTGTCAACACTTTTGGCACGGGCAAAATCAGCGATGACAAGATTGTCGACTTTATCCGCCAGCATTTTGATTTACGTCCGTATGGTATCACGCGTATGCTTAACCTACTCCAGCCCATGTATGAGCAAACAGCGAGCTATGGTCACTTTGGTCGCCAGGGTACTGAAACCGCTTTTACTTGGGAGCGTACTGACCGCGCGGCACTACTTAAAGCAGACGCGGGTTTATAATTTTATTGACGAAATACAAGATTTGTAGGGTGCGTTTTACGCACCTTTTTAACGTTTAATTGATGGTAGAAAATTGTAGAGAAAAATTATGAGCGAAAACACCAACCAAATCACCGAAGAAATGAATGCGTTTTATGAGCGCGCTGATGAGTTTATCCAGCTTGCCAATACCCTTCGCACCGATGATATACACGCAGGTAAAATCAATGCCTCCATGCTGTATGCAGTCGCGCGTTTTAGCGCATGGACAGCGGCAACGGGCTTTGTCAAAGGCAGTGACTACGCCAAAGAAAAGCAAGATATTATCGAACATTTCACCAAGAATTTTGAGCGTATGCTGTCGGATAATATTGACGATTATGCCGAAAACTTCCAAAAATACATGCAAATTGGCAATTGATTGCAGTCCAACAACATGAGCATTTCATTAAAAAAGCGTATTGAATCATCATACGCTTTTTTTATTGCAGCGCTTATCATCTACACCCGCAATTATTTGAACAATTAATTATTTAAACAATCGATAAAACAACCAACCTATTATCAAGATGACCAAGATAATCACACTCACGCGTTTCACCCATCTTGGCAATAACGGTAGGGTGATATTTTCTTGTTTGAGATGATTATCAAGCCCTTGTGTCAATGTGCTAAAGCCTTGCTCTTTAGTCTCTACTGATGACGCAGGATGAGCAGTAGGCGGCGTTTGACTGTTTGTCGCTAACGCTTGATTTTCATACGCATCTATTTGTTGTTTTGCCTCATCTAAGCTAATCCCCTGCTCTTGTGCGTGGGTTTTGATGGCGATGACGTAGTTTTTTTTATCGACCAGTTGCTTAATATGACTCGGTAACGTTGATTGTGCCATAAGTAATTCCTCAAATCTTAATCCGTATATGATGCCTAGTTTGTTAAACTTATTTTAGAAGAATGTAGCAACGAACGCCTATTTATTGTAAATAAATGTAAATAAACACTTCACACTTTGCGCAAAATATTCACCTTTTAAAAGTTAGCGCGACTAATTATGTAAAAATAGAAGTTTACTATTTATTTTTCGCATACTGTTATTTTTACTTAACTTAATTTTTAAAAATGGCGTACTGACGGTTAGTTTTTTTGTGCGTATACTTATGGATATACTAAGGCAAAGCAGCAAATAACCTGTCCTACACCTAAAGCAGGGCTGATTAACACTAACTTTGCTATTTTCCCCTTCAATCATGTAAAAAGGAAGCAACATGGCACCTATCTCTGCAGGTCGCAAATTCCGTGACGCCATCGAGTCTGAAAAAGCCGAAGGTCGTCCCCTTCAAATCGTTGGTACTATCAATGCCTACACTGCCATGATGGCAAGTCAGGTCGGTCATAAAGCAATTTATCTCTCAGGTGGCGGTGTTGCCAATGCCTCATTTGGTTTGCCTGACCTCGGTATGACGAGCCTTAACGATGTATTGACCGATGCCACCCGTATCACCAATGCGGTGGACACGCCCTTATTGGTTGACATCGACACGGGTTGGGGTGGCGCATTTAACATCGCCCAAACCATCAAACAAATGGAAAAAGCAGGCGTTGCCGCTGTTCATATCGAAGACCAAGTGGCGCAAAAACGCTGTGGTCATCGCCCCAACAAAGAAATCGTCTCAACCGCTGAAATGGTTGACCGCCTAAAAGCTGCGCTGGATGCCAAAGTTGACCCAGATTTTGTGGTGATGGCACGAACCGATGCGCTGTCAGTGGAAGGTTTGGATGCTGCGGTTGAACGTGCGGTGGCGTTTCAAGAAGCAGGCGCGGACATGATTTTTGCTGAAGCATTGACCGATATCGCCATGTACCGCAAATTTACCGACGTGTTAGACATTCCTGTGCTTGCCAATATGACTGAGTTTGGTCAAACCGACCTTTACAGCACCAAAGAGCTGTTTGACGTGGGCGTTGACATGGTACTTTATCCATTATCTGCGTTTCGTGCGATGAATAAAGCCGCCCTCAATGTCTACCAAGCGTTAAAAGATGAAGGCGTACAAACCTCCGTGGTCGACACCATGCAAACCCGCATGGAATTGTATGATTTCTTAAATTACCACTCATATGAGCAAAAATTGGACGCATTATTTAAATCAAAAAAATAATTAACGAACTTTGCTAATTACTTAAGACTAAACACTGAATGCCAAACACTGAATAAAGCTAAAAAGGAGTTTTACCATGTCAAAAGACACCCCAGTGACAGAAGCGACTGACAACAAGCCAAAACCCAAAAAGAGCGTTGCCCTATCAGGGGTACCCGCCGGTAACACTGCCCTATGTACCGTAGGTCGTACAGGCAATGACTTAAGCTATCGTGGCTATGATATTTTGGATTTGGCAAAAGACAGCGAGTTTGAAGAAGTGGCACACTTACTGATTCATGGTCATTTGCCAAACCGTCATGAGCTAGCGGCGTACAAGAAAAAACTCAAAACCCTCCGTAACTTGCCGGTCAATGTACTGGCGGTGTTAGAAGCCTTGCCTGCCCACGCCCACCCGATGGATGTGATGCGTACTGGCGTATCGGCACTGGGCTGCACCTTGCCTGAGCGTGAAAGCCAACCTACCTCAGAAGCCCGTGATATCGCCGACAAGCTTATCGCCTCATTAGGCTCAATGCTACTATACTGGTACCACTACAGCCACAATGGCAAAGTCATCAGCCTTGAGAGTGACCAAGACAGCATTGGTGGTCACTTTCTTGAGCTACTACAAGGTGAAGCCCCCAGTGAATCGCATATCAAAGCCATGCACATCTCGCTCATCTTATACGCTGAGCATGAGTTCAATGCATCAACCTTTACCAGCCGCGTGATTACCGGGACTGGCTCGGATATGTACTCCGCCATCTCAGGCGCAATCGGTGCATTAAAAGGTCCAAAACATGGCGGCGCCAATGAAGTGGCGTATGACATCCAAAAACGCTATCGCAATGCCGACGATGCAGAAACAGACATCCTTGAGCGTCTTGAGAAAAAAGAAGTTATCATTGGCTTTGGTCATCCTGTGTACACCGTGAGCGACCCACGCAACGTTGTAATTAAAGAAGTTGCGCGTAACTTGTCACAAGAAACTGGCGACATGACGTTGTTCAATGTAGCAGAGCGTCTAGAAACCGTGATGTGGGACAACAAAAAAATGTTCCCGAACTTGGACTGGTTCTCAGCGGTCAGCTACCACAAAATGGGCGTACCAACTGCGATGTTTACCCCATTATTTGTGATTGCGCGTACCGCTGGCTGGTCAGCGCACGTACTTGAGCAACGTGCTGATGGCAAAATCATCCGTCCTTCTGCCAACTACACAGGCCCTGATGACCAAGTATTTGTGCCGCTAGATGAGCGCCAATAATTAGCGTTTTAATCGTACAAAAAGCCTTTCAGGTCAGCTCACCCATTGATTTGAAGGGCTTTTTTTCTAATGGATTATTAATTTTAAGGTTAAGCCAAATGACAAGCCAATACCGCAAACCCTTGCCCAATTCTGATTTGGAATACTTTGACACCCGCCAAGCGGTGAATGATATCACCCCAGACGCGTATGACAAACTTCCCTACACCTCGCGTATTTTAGCCGAGCAACTGGTGCGTAAAGTCAGCGACCCAAACGAACTGACCGCTGCGCTCAAACAGCTCATCAACCGCGAGCGTACGTTAGACTTTCCTTGGTACCCTGCGCGTGTGGTGTGTCACGACATTTTGGGTCAAACTGCCCTTGTGGACTTGGCAGGCTTGCGTGATGCCATCGCTGAGCAAGGCGGCGACCCAAGCAAGGTCAATCCTGTGGTGCAAACCCAGCTGATTGTTGACCACTCGCTCGCTGTGGAATGCGGTGGTTATGACCCAGATGCGTTTGAAAAAAACCGCGCCATCGAAGACCGCCGCAACGAAGACCGTTTTCACTTTATCAACTGGACAAAGACTGCCTTTGAAAACGTCGATGTGATTCCCGCAGGCAACGGCATCATGCACCAAATCAACCTGGAAAAAATGTCACCTGTGATCCAAGTACAAAATGGGGTCGCCTACCCAGATACTTGCGTGGGCACAGACAGCCACACCCCGCACGTGGATGCGCTAGGGGTGATTTCGGTGGGTGTCGGTGGACTGGAAGCAGAAACCGTGATGCTCGGTCATCCATCAATGATGCGCCTGCCTGATATCGTGGGCGTACACCTCAAAGGCAAACGCCAAGCAGGCATCACCGCCACCGATATTGTGTTGGCGTTGACTGAGTTTTTGCGTAAAGAGCGTGTGGTCGGTGCCTATGTAGAATTCTTCGGTGAAGGCGCAGACAGCCTATCCATCGGTGACCGTGCCACCATCGCCAACATGACCCCAGAATATGGCGCGACTGCTGGCATGTTCTACATCGACCAAAACACCATCGACTACCTACGCCTAACTGGCCGTGATGAAGACCAAGTAAAATTGGTTGAAAACTACGCCAAAGTAGCAGGTCTATGGGCTGATGACTTGGTAAATGCTGAGTACGAGCGCGTATTAGAATTTGATTTGTCATTGGTTACTCGTAACATGGCAGGTCCATCAAACCCACACGCCCGTGTATCAACCGATGAGCTTGCCGCCAAAGGTATCGCTCACGCAGAGGGCGAAGCTGTACCACAATCAGAAAACGGCTTAATGCCAGACGGCGCCGTGATTATCGCAGCTATTACCTCGTGTACCAACACCTCAAACCCTCGTAACGTAGTAGCAGCGGCATTACTTGCCAAAAAAGCCAATGAACTTGGTTTGACCCGTAAACCTTGGGTGAAATCATCCTTCGCCCCTGGCTCAAAAGTGGCTGAACTATACTTGCAAGACGCTAACCTATTGCCCGAACTGGAAAAACTCGGCTTTGGTATCGTGGCATTTGCCTGTACCACTTGTAACGGTATGTCGGGTGCGTTAGATCCAGCAATTCAGCAAGAAATCATCGACCGTGACCTGTATGCCACTGCGGTGTTGTCAGGCAACCGTAACTTTGATGGACGTATCCACCCGTATGCCAAACAAGCCTTCTTAGCAAGCCCGCCGCTGGTGGTAGCGTATGCGATTGCAGGGACGATTCGTTTTGATATCGAAAAAGACGTACTTGGTGTGGTCAATGGTAAAGAGATTCGCCTGATTGACATTTGGCCATCGGATGAAGAGATTGACGCGATTGTGGCAAAACACGTCAAACCTGAGCAATTCCGTCAAATCTATATCCCGATGTTCAACCTTGACCGCAGCGAAAAAGCCGACAGCCCACTGTACAACTGGCGTCCACAGTCAACCTATATCCGCCGTCCACCTTACTGGGAAGGCGCGCTAGCGGGTGAACGCACCCTCAAAGGTATGCGTCCACTTGCCATCTTGCCTGACAATATCACCACCGACCACTTGTCACCGTCCAATGCGATTTTGGCAAGCTCGGCAGCAGGCGAATACTTGGCAAAAATGGGCTTACCCGAAGAAGATTTTAACAGCTATGCCACCCACCGCGGCGACCATTTAACCGCGCAACGTGCCACCTTTGCCAATCCAAAACTGTTCAATGAAATGGTGAAAAATGACGATGGCAGTACCAAACAAGGCTCACTGGCTCGCGTTGAGCCTGAAGGTCAAGTGATGCGGATGTGGGAAGCGATTGAGACCTACATGAACCGTAAGCAGCCACTCATCATCATCGCAGGCGCGGATTATGGTCAAGGCTCTAGCCGTGACTGGGCTGCCAAAGGTGTGCGCCTAGCTGGGGTGGAAGCGATTGTGGCGGAAGGCTTTGAACGGATTCACCGTACCAACCTTATCGGTATGGGTGTGCTGCCGCTTGAATTTAAAGCTGGGACGACGCGTATCACGCTAGGGCTAGATGGGACTGAGACGTATGATGTGATTGGTGACATCTCTCCACGTTGTGATTTGACGCTGGTGATTAATAAAGAAGGCTCGCAGCCGCTTGAAGTGCCTGTGACTTGCCGTCTTGATACCCAAGCGGAAGTGGATACTTACAATGCTGGGGGCGTATTGCAGAAATTCGCGCAAGATTTTTTAAAGGGTGAAGTGGCGTAGTTTTTACTTTTCAATTGTTTAACTTTTAAAAGCCGAGTATGATAAATGCTCGGTTTTTACTGTTTTTTTAATACCTATGAAAGAGATTAAATAATGAATTATACAGATAGAATATTTCCAACAAATAAAGGATTAACGACATATCTTGATGAATTAATAGCTAAAAACTACCAAATTCCAACCTTTCAACGTGATGTTGTTTGGCAACAGGAAAACGTTAAAAAACTTTGGGACAGTATTTATAAATTCTATCCTTTAGGTAGTATTTTAATTTGGAAAACCGATTTAAAACTTCAAAACCATAGACAAATTGGTGGGCATCAAATAACCGATATAGATTTTACTCGCACAGAATATCAATATATCTTAGACGGACAACAAAGAACTACCTCACTTTTAACCTCATTATATGGCGGTAGTATTGAAGGACGAAGTGGATTTGACCCATTATTATATATTGACTTAACGATTCCTTTTGATAGTGATACAGATGATGAAAGCTATCGTAATCGCTTTTTGTTTTGGACAGAAATTGATGACCGAAATGGCGAAATTAAAGCAAATATTGGTAAGAAGAAAAGATTTGATGAGGGTTTAATTGTTAAACTTATTGATATTAAAAATAATTTTACTACTGTTCAAACAAATGTATTCAATAGCTTACTTGTCAATAAAGATTTTAATCACCCTATTTTAGCTGAATTGTCTAAAATAAAAGGTGTTCTTGATAACTATCGAATTTCCTTTATTGAAATTAAAGGAATTCAAGTTTCAGAAGTTTGCCAAATTTTTGAAAGAATAAACCAAGCAGGTAAGCCCCTAAATATCTTTGATATTGTAGTGGCTAAAACATTTAAGCCTGTTATACCGCCAGCTTTGAATACTCAAGGTGAAAAAGGATTTTATTTGCGTGACTTGATAGATGATTTTAGAAAGCAAAATAATAGTGAATTTTTAAAAATTAGTGACATTGATTACTTGCAAATTTTATCAGTCATCATTAATCAAAATGTTCCAAATAGCGGTGTAAGGAATATTACTGACCGCTATTTGAATGAAATCAAAACCGAACATATTCTAGCGGTTTGGGAGGATACGAAAAATGCAATGTTAAAAACATTCGATTTTTTTGAAAATCATTTGCATATCAAAACCCCTTACTTAATCCCTTTCCGTTATTTTTATTTTTCTATTACTGCTTATTTTTACAAGAACAGCACACCAAATTATGACTTCCTTAAAAAATATTTTTGGTTTAATAGTTTTCACAATGATGATTTATTAAGTAACACTACACAATTAAATCAACATATAGACTTTTTAATTAAAGAAAGAATGAAACAACCAGTTGTATTTGAAAGGTTCTTAATTGATAAACAAAAACTCCGAAATGCCACTTATAGCTCAAAAGGTAGAATGAGCCGAGCTATTTTGGCATTGTATTCGAGTTTAAAACCTAAAGATTGGGAACACTGTGATAGAGAAGTATTAGTACAAAACTTCTTCTTTTCTACAGACAAGCCCAACTTACATCATATCTTTCCCACTAACTCAGAATATGTGCTTAATAATCAACATAAAAACATTATCACAAGTGATAGTCTGATGAATATTGCCTATTTAACGCAGATTACTAATCTTGATATTACTAATAGAAATCCTTTAGAGTATATACAAGATTATGACAAACCCGCATTTGAGAAAATCATGCCTACACATTTACTTTCGAATGAAATTTTAGAATGGGCGAGAAAGGGTGTTTTACCTGAAAATGCAATAGATTTATTTATTGAGAGTAGAGTTAATAATATTTTAGATAACCTAAAAGAAAAATTAGATGGTATAACTTTTGATGTAATTGATACTGTGGAAGTTTAATTCAGATGTTATACAACTTAAAAAAGTTCTAAAATAATTCTTAAATTATAACCGAAAAAAGGTAACACTATGCAACCCCTTTTCGCCCGTCATTCCGCCAATATCTTTTAAGCAAATAAAAACAGCCAGTTATGACTGGCTGTTTTTTTTGCTTAACCGATTTTTTCCACGCCCATATACGGACGTAACACTTCAGGCACCGTAATCGTACCATCCGCATTTTGATAATTTTCCATAATCGCAAGCAAGGTGCGACCCACCGCAAGACCTGAGCCGTTTAGGGTATGTACCAGCTCAGTTTTTTTGCCATCTTTGACACGCGCTTGCATACGGCGTGCTTGGAAGTCGCCACAGTTTGAGCAGCTAGAGATTTCGCGGTAGGTAGTTTGAGACGGTAGCCACACCTCGATATCATAGGTCTTAACCGCGCCAAAACCCATATCACCGCCACACAGCACAATCACCCGATACGGCAAACCAAGCTGCTGCAAGATATATTCCGCTTGTCCTGTCATGTCCTCTAAGGCTTGCATTGACTGCGCTGGATGGGTGATTTGTACCATTTCTACCTTTTCAAACTGGTGCTGACGAATCAAGCCGCGTGTATCTCGCCCGGCACTGCCCGCTTCACTGCGAAAACAGGGGGTATGGGCAGTTATCTTGATGGGCAGAGCTTCAGGGTCTAGGATTTTGTCACGCACGCTGTTGGTAAGCGGCACTTCTGAAGTAGGAATTAAGTAATACTCTTTTTCACCGCGCAATTTGAACAAATCTTCTTCAAACTTTGGTAGCTGCCCTGTACCAAGCAGGCTGTCGGCATTGACCATATACGGTACATACATTTCCGTATAGCCGTATTTGTCGGTATGGGTTGTAAGCATAAAGGCAATCAAGGCGCGGTTGAGTTTGGCGAGTTGACCTTTTAGCACGCTAAACCGTGAGCCAGTCAGTTTTGCCGCCATTTCAAAGTCAAGTAGCCCCAAGTCTTCGCCCAAGTCGCTATGGTCTTTGACCTCAAAATCAAATTGGCGCGGCTCACCCCATCGACGCATTTCGACATTGTCGTTTTCATCTTTACCTGCCGGCACGCTGTCATCCGGTAAATTTGGGATGGTTAAAGCTGCCGCTTGAATTTTCTCCTGCAAGGCTTTGAGCGCGTCTTCCGCTTGTTTCATCTCGCTACTGATGGTTGCCATTTCTGCCATCAAGGCGTCAGTATTTTCGCCATTGCGTTTCATCAAGCCGACTTGTTTGGCGCCCGCATTTTTTTTGGCTTGTAGTTCCTCGGTTTTGACTTGAATGGATTTGCGCTGTTCTTCGACTTGCTGCCAAAATGCTTTATCAAGCTCATAGCCGCGTTTGGCAAGTTTTTCGGCGACCGTGTCTAGTTCTGTACGCAGTAATTTTGGGTCGATCATGGCGATAAGTTCCTTAAATTGTTCAAACTTGAGTTAAAGCAGCAAAATGGCTGTTGATATCAGCGTGTATGATACCAAGATTGCAGCGTTTTTTCACGGTAGCGACTAGAAATACACGGCAAATTGACGATTTATCGGTATGCGCTTACCGGCGTTAGGCCTTCGCTACACTTGCGGTAAAACAAAAATTTATCAAAAAGTGCGTTGTTAGGTTTATTTTTGGGTCAAGGTTGGGTAAGATAAGCCTTCTTTTATCGTTTTGTAACTATCGTTTGATAGTGAGTGAATTGTTTATGGCGCTGTACCCTTACACCCTACAACCTGTGGATTTGAATCTGACCGAGGACGAGTTTCGTCAAGCACAGCTGCAGCTATTTGATGCCAACAACCAAACTTTGACCAAAATCACCCCAAAAACTTGGGCAATTTTGGCAGTCATCGTGGTGCTAGCGATTTTAGGTCTGATTTTTGTGCACGGTTATTCCACCATTATTTTTTGGTTGATGCTCGTGGGTGTGGTGATTTATTTGCTAGCGCGTACTTACGGTCTTAAATGGTATGTCAAACGAGAATTTGAAAAACAAATGGCAAGCCAAAGCATGCCGCCAGAGATGCAACAAATCAAGCTTGGCGTACAGCAGCACGGGGTAGTGATGTCCATGCCTGCCCCCAACATGCCTGCCATGCCACGCGGCTACAATCAGCCTTTGGTGCGTAGTAGCGGTATGCAGCAAGCGGTCATCAAATGGGACAATGTCACCAACTGGCAAGAAACGCCTGACTATATCTTTATGATGTTTGATGTCAAAAATCCAAAAACGGGTGAAAGCCAACAAGGCAGCCAAATCGTACCCAAACGCCTTGCTAACCAAAAATTCCCGATTGATACCTTACGCCATCATTTACAACAAAACATCGGAAAACAAGGTTTTGATTTAACCGACAAACCGACTGATAAATATTTTCCAGAAAACAATTAAGACTAAGACAACAATTAAGAAAAAACTACTTATTGATGACCACAAAAACTGCAGCCAAGAAACTGCAGTTTTTTTATGGCAGCAAGCAAAACTATTTACCAAATTTGCACACAGCTGTGCCAAATGTTTGATATTATTTTTAGGGTAATACCGTACATTTTAATTGATAAAATTAAACGTACTGATAAAAACGATTAATTTTAATAACAGATTGTTTAGGCTTACAATTAAGCCCTAAACAAATAAAAATCATCATTTTAGGAGATAATAACATGGCAAAACAAGCCACTACAAAGCAATCAGCAACCAAACAAGATTCAGAACAATTAGACAATACCGATAAATCAGGTGAAAAAGTGACTACCTCCAAATCTACCGCTTCCAAATCTGCCTCAAGTAAAACACGCGATATCAGTCTAGCCGCTGCAGACATGAGCGCCATTGTTGAGCAATTAAATACCTTATTAGCCAATTATCATGTGTTCTATACCAATGTTCGTGGCTATCACTGGAATGTGCGTGGCTCAGATTTCTTTACCCTCCATGTGAAGTTTGAAGAGTTATATACTGCGCTGCAAGTCCAAATTGATGAAATTGCTGAGCGCATTTTGACCTTACAAGGTACACCACTACATGCTTATAGCGATTTCTTGAAAATCTCAAGCATCAAAGAAGACAAAAACGTCTCTGACGGTGTGGCATGTGTGAAAGGTATTTTAACAGGTCTGACTATGACCATCGCTAAAGAACGCGAAATTATTGACCTAGCGGATGAAGATGACGATCAAGGCACTGCCGACCAATTGACTGCCTATGTGCAAGAACAAGAAAAATTGGTGTGGATGTACAATGCCTATCTTGGCTAATCGTCCCATCTGACCAAAAAGACGGCTTTGATAGTCGTCTTTTTTATTGCGTGGTATAATAAAAACACAATATATAGATTTTCAAATGTCAATAAATTTAATTAGTTATTTTTTGATATACAAATAGTTATATATTTCAATATGTTATAAATTTTATCCTTAAAAATCAAATCCTTGGGTGGATTGCAATTGCTATATGTTGTTATCTATAATAGCCAAGCACACTAGCCAGTTGATGCACTTGTTAGCTGACTTATTGTTAAGTGATACTGCTACGCCACTTGTCTTGAACTTTGATTGAAGAAGATTCACCGCTATGTCATATTCCATCTTTTGCCAAACCAAAAATGACCCATTGCTTGAGCCGATGTTTTTTGGTCAGCCTGTCAATGTGGCACGTTACGACCAACAAAAATTCCCTGTTTTCGAGCAGTTGATTGAAAAGCAATTGTCGTTTTTTTGGCGTCCAGAAGAAATTGACGTCTCCAAAGACCGTTTGGATTTTAGCAACTTGTCAGTGCATGAACAGCATATCTTCTTAAGTAACCTAAAGTACCAAACCTTGCTTGATTCGATTCAAGGTCGTAGCCCCAATGCCGTGCTACTGCCGCTGGTGTCGATTCCTGAATTAGAAACCTGGATTGAAACTTGGTCATTTTCTGAGACCATCCATTCTCGCAGCTATACCCACATTATTCGTAACGTGGTCAATGACCCAAGCAAAGTATTCGACGATATTGTTGACAATCCTTTTATCCTAGAGCGCGCGACAGGGATTGCCAAGTTCTATGACGAGTTGTATCAACTATCTCAGCTATATAACCTATACGGTGAAGGTCGTCATGTGATTGATGGCAAGCCCGTTGAGGTCAATTTACGCCTGCTTAAAACCAAATTGTATCTATGTTTGGTGGCTATCAATGTGCTAGAAGCGATTCGTTTTTATGTGTCGTTTGCTTGTTCATTTGCCTTTGCTGAGCGCAAACTGATGGAAGGTAATGCCAAAATCATCAAAATGATTGCCCGTGACGAAGCGCTTCATCTAAACGGCACCCAGCATATGATTAATTTGATGCAATGGGGCAAAGATGACCCTGACATGGTAGAAATCGCCCAAGCCTGCCAACAGCAAGCCATTGAAATTTTCAAAGACGCGGCTGAACAAGAAAAAGCATGGGCAAAATACTTGTTTAAAGATGGCTCAATGATTGGCTTGAATGAAAATATCTTGGTGCAATATGTTGAGTACATTACCAACCTACGTATGGATGCGATTGGCTTACCGCCGATTTTTGGAGCGATTAAAAACAACCCGATTCCTTGGATTAATGCTTGGCTCTCCTCAGACAACGTGCAAGTCGCGCCCCAAGAGTCAGAAATCACCTCTTACTTAGTCGGTCAAATTGACGCAGAGCTCAGTGATGATGCGTTTGATGATTTTGAATTGTAATTCGTCATACGCTTATTTTATTTAGGCAATATAATCGATTATGGCATGGATTTTTACCAACAACACGCAGTTTTATCTGCATGACGCCGAGACGTTGCTACAAGGCATGCTTCGCTCAAAAATCCTTGCCAATCACCAATGCCTTGAAGGTTATTGCGGTACTTGTAAGCTCAAATACCGCCGTCGCCACCATGACACCCGTATCGACTATATTCACCCGCCGCTAGTGATGTTAGCCGATGATGAAATCCTGCCCTGCTGTTGTCAAGTCAGAGGGGCAATCGAGCTTGATATCGATTGATTTACCAAGATAACCCGCCAAAAACTGCGCGAAATGCCGCATAAAGCGAAAACTTACCCGCTTTACCTTTAATTTTCTCCCCGCGAACCTCATAAATCGCTATAATAATAGGTTGACTACCGCTTTTTAATCATACTAAATCTTTATTTAGTCCTCGACTGTCATTTGCAGGGTATATCCCTTGATAAAAATGAAGAAATACAGTCATTAGCTTATTTGTCGTGCTATTACATTATTTATTTTTTTAACCAATATCAAAGCGAGCCCTCATGAGCGAACATTCAACTTCTCAATTAGCCACGCTGATTCAATTAGGTAAAGAGCAAGGTTATCTCACCTATGCTGAGATTAATGACCAACTCCCCGAATCGGTAACTGAAAGTGACCAAATTGATGATATTATTCAAATGCTCACAGACGTTGGCATCAAGATTTTTGAGACCGCGCCTGATGAAGACGACATTATGCTTAGCGATGATGCGGATGATGACGAAATTGCTGTCGATGAAGCCGCTGCGGTACTTGCTTCAGTAGAATCTGAGCCAGGTCGCACCACTGACCCTGTGCGTATGTATATGCGTGAGATGGGTACGGTTGACCTACTCACCCGTGAAGGCGAGATTGCGATTGCTAAGCGTATCGAAGATGGTATTCGAGATGTACAACATGCCATGACCTTTTGGCCAGGTACCGTGGCCATGCTCATTAATGAATACCATCAAACCTTTGAAGGTGAAAAGAAAGTCTCGGATATTATTACAGGTTTTCTTGACCCTGAAGCCGCTGATGTCATCCCCCTTGCCGATGACGAAGAAGTGGAAATCGCGTTACCGATTATCAAACCCAAAGTCAAAGACGACACAGCCGAGGATGAACTCGATGATGAAGCCGAAAACGCCGATGAAATCGAAGAAGCCGATGGCGACGTCAGTGAAGATGCCGATACCGAAGAAGCCAGCGGTCTTGACCCTGAAGAAGTGCGTCTGCGCTTTGAAGAATTAGAGCAATTGTTCACCAAGGTCAAAGATTTGTTAGCCACCCATGACCGTGATAGCGACGTGGTCAAAGCGGCGATGAATGAGCTTGCCAACTGCTTTATGCTGTTTAAGCTCAATAGCCGCGTCTCTGACAATATCATGGATATGATGCGTGAAGTGTATGAAGACGTGCGTAAAAACGAACGTCACATCATGAAACTGGTGATTCGCCGCGGTAAAATGCCAAAAGATGAGTTTCGCAAAACCTTTCCGCATAATGAAACCAACCTTGACTGGCTACCTAACCGTATCGCAGGCAAACCTGCCTTTGCAGATACATTAGAGCGGGTACTTGATGAAGTGTTACAGTATCAGGGACGTATCCAGCAGCATGAGCAAAATCTTGGCATGAGCATCAACCAAATGAAAGTGGTCGCACGTAACATGTCTGTGGGGGAAGCCAAAGCCCGCCGCGCCAAAAAAGAAATGGTTGAGGCAAACTTACGTTTGGTCATCTCGATTGCTAAAAAATACACCAACCGCGGTTTGCAGTTCCTTGATTTGATTCAAGAAGGCAACATTGGCTTGATGAAAGCGGTAGATAAATTTGAATATCGCCGTGGTTATAAATTCTCGACTTATGCCACTTGGTGGATTCGCCAAGCCATCACCCGCTCGATTGCTGACCAAGCGCGTACCATCCGTATCCCTGTGCACATGATTGAAACTATCAATAAAATCAACCGTGTATCGCGCCAGCTATTACAAGAAATGGGACGTGAGCCTACCCCTGAGGAATTGGGCGAACGCTTAGAGATGGACGAAGTCAAAGTCCGTAAAGTACTCAAAATCGCCAAAGAGCCAATCTCAATGGAAACCCCAATTGGGGATGATGAAGACAGTCACTTGGGTGATTTTATTGAGGATTCGAGCATCTCAAGCCCAGTGGATGAAGCAACGGCACAAGGGTTAAAAGAAGCTACCCGTGAAGTGTTAGCCAACCTCACCGAACGTGAAGCCAAAGTGCTTAAAATGCGTTTTGGTATTGATATGTCTACCGACCATACCTTAGAAGAAGTGGGTAAACAATTTGATGTCACCCGTGAGCGTATTCGTCAGATTGAAGCCAAAGCGCTGCGTAAACTGCGCCACCCTTCTCGCTCTGAACATTTACGTTCATTCCTAGAGAATGATTAATGTTATCTCCATCCAAAAAAGCCGAGACAATGTTCTCGGTTTTTTTATGGGCGAGTTTGTGAATGTGGTTTTTCTATCAATGTGGCTTTTTATGAATTGGGTTATGAATAGGTTTATGAATGGCGCTTTTTTCAACGTCAAATTCTAACGTCTTGAAATTATCGGTTTTACCCTCATTTAGACCCTAAAGAAATTTATACAACCTTAGGTGATGCTATGAACGATAAAACAATTACGCTCAATAACTTGGAAGCCGCTGCATGTAGTACGCGAGCGGCAAAACCTACGGATATCCAGCACCCAGAATTGTGGAATTTTCCGATGGACTATCCGTTAAGTATCATCGGTCATGAAGGTCACAAAGAGACACTACTCGATGAAGTAAAATTAATTTTGGGTAGCTTATTTCCTGAATTTGATTTGGCAAGTTTGACTATTAATCCATCGCGTACCGGTCGTTTCCATTCAGTACGCGCTAATGTGTATTTGACAGATGCCGAGCAAGTCAACAGTTTGTATAAAATGCTTGATGAAGCGGCAAGTATTCGTACCGTATTATAAACCTGTCATGGTTAAAAATGGCACGATTGATTGACGTACAAAAAGCGGGATACATCAGTTATTCCGCTTTTTTTATCTGTTTTATATGGGTTATCAGCAGTTGATGCTTCGTTTGCCCGATTATTGGCTCAAAAGTAACAACTGATAGGTAGCTTTGTAGGCATCATAATTAAAATCATAGCTTGCCTCAAAATGAGGTTTGAGTTTTTCAATTAACTCATCATCTTCATCAGATAGGCTGATATGCTTGGCTTGGGTCTGCATGTCTTCGATAGCGATTTCGCCCAGTAATTGATTAAACTTATCATGCGCCTGCGTTTGCTTGGCAATATCGGCAGCCGTCATGCGGACGGGTGCAGTATCAGCGTAGCTAGATTGCTGGCTCGCTGCCTGTTCCTGGGCGGTGGCTTTGTCTATTTTTGCACAGATTTTGGCAAGGCGGGTGCGTGATGTTTTATCAAGTTTATATGTGTCCAACAATAGCGAACAAGCTTGTTGTTCTTGGCTTTCCTCAACAACATCTACTGCTGCAGCTGCAGCTTCCGCCGCCACTGCAGCTGCGCTTTCTGCATCGCTGGCTACATCGCTCGGTTTGTCGCTGATAGTTTGATACAACTGGCTAAAAATCTGGGCGTCAGATTTGCCTTGGGCTTTAAGTTTGGCAATTTGTTGCAAGTATTGCTGATTGCGATAGGTTTTATCAACAATCCCTGCGATATGTTCGGCAAGCTCATCATCGACATACGCATCAACATCTGTAATCGCTTTTTGCTGACGGCTATCGGTATTCATGACCGCATAATTATCGGCCTGTATTTTTGCAAGTTTGGTTGCAGCGGCGTTTAGCGCCGCCATATCTATTTCATTGAGGCTGGCTTCATCTTTTTGCAACACAAACTGGTAGGTATAAAGGGTGACAAAGGTCTCGACAAACCCTTTGTTTTGTTTGAGTAGGCTATAAGACAAGGCTTCTAAATTTTTATCACTGTCAAAGGTTTTGGATTGTTTTGTCGCCGCCAATAGATTGTTATCTTTTGATGCTTGTTGCCAAGTGATTGCCTTGTTGAAGATATCAGGATTGACGCGGGCTTTGCCATAATCATAAAAGTTAACCACTGTGCGCATTTGGGTCTTAGGCTGATTGGTTGTCGGCATGGTTTTTTCAAATGCTGGCAAATCACTCATTGCTACCACATTGAGTAGTTGATTTTGGCGGTTGAGTCCGTAGCTGATACGGATGTCATCATCCATTGAGATAAAACTGCTATTTGCCTCTTTGCTTATTTCAGCTTGCAGCGCTTTAAACGCTTGCGGATTGGCCTCAATGATTTTTGCCAGTGCAGCGGCACTGACCAATTTGTCTGATTGGTATTTGTCAAAGGCTGCTAAGGCTTTTGCAGTTTGACCCAATTCGTCACTGGTTGATTCGTCTGTGGTTGGCTCATCAGTGGTTGACTCGTCAGTGGCTGTTTGAGTATCTAAACTGTCCATTGTCTCTGCAGCATCGGCACTGGCTGGGTCAGCAGCGCTGTCATCTGATTGTGCACGCATTTTATCAATAGCTTCATACAGGCGCATGGCAGATTCATACGCTTTTTCTTCAACGCTTGCCAACTCATGGCTGTCAAAGGCTTTCTTCATCAGATACCTTGGGCTAACGGCAAGGCTACTAAGCTGCTTTAGTTCATCATCTTTGACAAAATCGGCTGGATTGATGAATGATTTTAGGTAGCGCTTATTGACGTGGAAGAACAGCAAATACTCTGCTAGCATTTGATTGTAGCCAATGCGGTAGCCAATGCGCTGGCTCACACCTTTGGCTTTATCTTCAGTAGTCAAAGCCAATGGCTGATAATCGCTTTCTTTGGCAAGGGTGGCATTTAGCAGTGACATCTGTTCAAATACCTTGAATAAGGCTCTTTTATCTATCTTTTTATCTTTTAGCAGTTTGCTATAGTCATATTCAATGTAGCGTCCATCATATTGCGGGTCGGTGGCAAATTCAGAGAGTCCCGATAAGTCAGCATATACTTTGGAGCGCGCAAAATCAGCCGCCAGTGGCACTTTAATAAACGCCCCTGCATTGTTCTGCACGTAGCGAAATTCAGGCACGATTGACATTTGCCCTCGGCGAAGATCTACCACACCTGTGGAGGCAAACTCAAAGCGCTTGGCTAAAATATCCATCACTTGCCCCGCTTCGCTTTGTTCACGGGTTTGGTGATTGGCCCCCTCTGTGACCAAGGCTTGTTGGCGAGCATCAAGGTGCTGTGCTGCGCTAAGCTGACCGATAAGTTTCAAACGATTAGGGCTTGCAGCTAACGCTTGTGCGCTACGTAAGGGCGGGCGCACCACATTGACTCGATAGTCATAAACATAGCTTTGGCGACTGACCAACTGTTGGTTGGCTTGCAACACACGTTGAGACAGCGGTTGACTCGCGCTAGGCTGTATGGCACAGCCATGAATCCCCAGCAAGACGATGGCAAAAGTGAGAGGTTTTATACAAAAGGCGATGGCTTGTTGCGCATTCATTGAGCTTCCTTAACAAATTTTATTATAGAGTCTATCTTTATAACTGAATTGATTTTTTTGTAAACAAATAGCCAGTGTTATGCGGCAATGTTTACAAAGATAATGGGTAATCTAACGGAGTTTTGCTATCATACGAACTAAATACCGCAAAAACGCTTAAAAACTACTCATTTAAAAACTAATCACTTAAAACTAGTCACTTAAAAACCACTCAGAAGAACCCTTGTATGTCGCAACTCACTCTACCCGCTAATCTTAATTTACCCACTAATTTAGAACACTTACTCACCCAATTTTTACAGGCGCAGCTGCCCAAGCCCATACAACTTGACCCAAGCGTGCTTGCCTACCGCTGGCAATCCAATAGCCGCACGGGCAGCGGTGAATTGGTGCCTTTAACCGTGGATTTGCGATTGACGCTGGATGATTTGCTGGGCATTGATGGGCAAAAAAATAAACTGGTTCAAAACACGCGCCAATATTTAGCAGGCTTACCTGCCAATCATGTACTCATGACAGGCACACGTGGCGCAGGAAAATCCTCGCTCATTCGGGCATTGCTCAATCAATATAAAGCGGATGGTCTTCGTATTATCGAAGTGTCACGAGATGATTTGGTGATGTTAGAGCCGATTCGCCAAGCAGTACGAGACCTTCATAAAGCCCAGCCCAATCATGGCTGTCATTATGTGGTGTACTGTGATGACTTAGCGTTCAATGGGCAAGATGAGAATTATCGCACACTCAAAAGCGTGCTCGATGGCGCGCTAGACAGCGAGCAAGACAAACTACTGGTCTATGCGACCAGTAACCGCCGTCATCTACTACCGCAACTGATGAAAGACAATGTGAGCATTTATAATGGGCAAACTGATGAAGTCAATCCGTACGAGACGATTGATGAAACCGTGTCGTTGTCTGACCGCTTTGGGCTGTGGCTGTCGTTTCATCCGATGACCCAGCCTGTGTATTTGGATATTTGTGCGCATTATTTGGCGCAAGCAAGTTTACCCTTTGATGAGCAAGCAAAAGCCGCTGCCTTGCGCTTTGCCAGTGAGCGTGGCGGACGCTCTGGGCGCGTGGCATATCAGTTTAGTCGGAATTTTATTGGGATGAAAGGATTAAATCAGGTCTAGTATGTTTAATGAAGAAGAATGTTTGCAAAACTATTTGCATGATTTAAACGTCAATAATAATTTACCGAATGAAATAGTTGCAATTAATTTTGGAATTTTTGAAAGTGGACAATATGAGGTAGGCTATCAACTTTATGTTATGGGTTCAAAAAGATACGATTCTCATAATGATGACTGGGCATGTTTTATAGATTATACACCAGAATATCCCGATTATCCTTTAGGCTTTTATGGTATGAGTCGGGAAGTTATACAAGATTTTGTCCAACTTGTGTTAAGCGATTATCTTAAAAACATGGACTTTTCACAAAAACTTTTCTCGCAAGTACCGCATATTACCATAGGCTTTGATGATGGTAATTTAATCGTGATTAAATAACTACCTATAAAAAAAGAAACTTAAAAATGTACACACCCCAAGACCAACTCACCGA
Organism: Moraxella sp. CTOTU46934; assembly: GCF_031979465.1. Classification (NCBI taxonomy): domain Bacteria; kingdom Pseudomonadati; phylum Pseudomonadota; class Gammaproteobacteria; order Moraxellales; family Moraxellaceae; genus Moraxella; species Moraxella sp. CTOTU46934. Next base: position 28,325 of record NZ_DALZEG010000006.1, on the reverse strand, counting down.
ACTCATTCGCCGCCTTGAAGAAAAACAGCATATTTTTGCCGCTGACCCTATCCTTATCACGGAAAAACTGCAAAATGAGCCCGGCGAACCACTGAGCAAATTGCGCCGCCGTGCCACACGCATTGATAATGATGGCAAACTTGCGCAGCTACTTACCACCATTGACACCCGCGTCAATGGCATGATTTGGGGATTGACTGTGCTGTGGTTTATTTTGGGCTTTGTCGCGTTATTTGGGTTGATGCAAGCGCAGGTGGTGAACTTTTTTTATGTGCTAGCCAGTTTATTAGGGTTTAATACCATTATCTTGCTGGTTTGGCTCGGTTGGATGCTGTTCTCACCGCGCAATAAACCCAGTTTTTTTGGTACTTTTTTTACCCCGGCAACCCTAGTGCGTGGCAAAGATATTGTCACCCAAACGGCGGTTGAACTGTATCAAGACCAGCTTAATCACGCTGGCACCAAATGGTACGTCAGTCGTATCAGCCACCAGTTTTGGTTAGCCAGCCTATCGGGAATGTTGGTGTCATTAATTCTATTGTTATTGGTCAAAAATTATAATTTTGTGTGGGAATCAACCCTACTACAAGACAGCAACGTGGTAGAAGTGGTCAAGCTGATGTCTTGGCTCCCGCATTGGGTAGGCTTTCCTACCCCAACGGCACAAGATATTATCACCGCGCAGATGAATCCTGAAACCACGCCACAGATGATTTCGTTTCGCTGGGCGATGTTATTAATCGGTAGCCTACTGATGTACGGTATCGTGCCACGTTTGCTCGCATGGCTATGTTGTCTGGTGATGGTGCGCTCAAGTCGTATGAAACTTGATATCAAACAGCCGTACTATCAAAAAATTATCGATTTTTGGCAGCGCAAAGTGATTGACCCCGATGACAGCCCTGCTGAGCAAAAACCTATCGCGCCCACTGCCCAAATCAGCCTAGCCAATAAACTTGCCGTGTTACTCGAGTACCCGCAAGCCAACCCGCAATGGTATGCCAAAACCGTCGGCATGGCTGCGCAAAACTTTGGTCGTATCGATGATCGTGATGACTTGGAAAAACTGATTGCCTACCTTCAAATCAACCCTGTTCAAGTGCTCGTCGGTATCTCCAATCTCGCACTCCCCGACCGTGGCACCCTGCGAAAACTCGATAATATCGCAAGCGCGGCAAAAGGCGGTATGATTGTACAACTGCTCGATGCCAATCAAGGCTACCTGCCGAGTCCGAGCGAAATTGAAACCATCAAAGCCCGTCAACTACAATGGGAAACCGCGCTGGCAGAACGCCAAATTGCCCTAGTAAGAGAAAATTAACCATGAATGCCACAATCAGCTATGCCGATGTGATTAATAGCATTGCCCAAACTGCTTCACAGCTTACGCTCGCAGCGCAAAGCGCTTTTGTGCAAAATCTACTGCGTCAATTCGTTCAAAATTTACCAGCCGATTGGCTTGACAATGAACTTGACAGTGAAAAACCGCACTATCAAGCCCTGTTTGACATCATAAACAGGCAAACTTGGCAAACCGCTAGCATCGAACAGGCGCTAAATGCGCTCGATGACATCATGTTTGCTATGGGCGAGAGCTATCCACATAACACCAGTGACGCGATTTTGCTGACGCTTGATATGCTGGGGTTTTATCTATCTTTGACAGCCATGGAAGAAAAATCTGCAGTGAGTGATGGTTGGGTGATTTTAACTGTTGAAGGCTATTTGGATTATTACGACCAATTGGCAGAAGATAGTAGCGAAAACATAGATGATGTTGCGCATAGTTTTGATGATTGGCTGGCACATCCACTGACCCAAACTGCCTTCAATCATGTCACTCATGCCCTAGAACTTGCCAAAAGAACTTGCCAAAAATAGCTCGCGCTGAATATATAAAGGTTAATAAATAATGGATAACAAAGACATAACTGCTCAAGAAAAATTGACAATTGATGTAGCCAAAGATTATTTGCCAGCGACGGCTACTGACAGTGCGACCCATCCAAGCACCGACATCGCCACGCAATCGCCCAACCATCCATTAGCCCAAGCTGAACAAAACCCCTATCCAAGCCGCAAAATCAGCATTGGCGAAAATGAAGCGTTAAAATTGGCAGTCGTGGGGCATACCAATACCGGTAAAACTTCGCTACTACGCACCCTGCTGCGTGATATGTACTTTGGCGAAGTCAAAAATGCGCCTGCCACTACCCGCCATGTGGAAAAAGCCATGATCAATGACAGCCAAACAGGGCAAGGCTTGGTGGCACTGTATGACACGCCCGGTCTAGAAGATGCGTCAGGGCTACTTGATTGGTTAGAAGACAATACCGCCGCCCGCCGTGACGGTGTAGAGCGGTTACAGCAATTTTTGGCAAGTGCGCCTGCGCAAGATGAGTTTAGCCAAGAAGCCAAGGTCATTCGTCAGCTGATTGCCAGTGACATGGCCGTTTATGTGATTGATGCGCGTGAGCCTGTGCTCGGCAAATATAAAGATGAGTTGACGGTGCTGTCATGGTCAGCCATCCCGGTCATGCCCGTATTTAACTTTACTAAGGGTCAAGATAGCAATATCAATGAATGGCAGCAGATGCTCGCGCGCCGCAACTTGCATGTATCTACGCGGTTTGACTCAGTGGCGTTTGAATTTGATGATGAAATCAAACTGTGGCAAAACTTAGAAACCATGCTGATACAACCTGAAATTATCAAACAGCTGATCGAGCGTCGTAAAGCCGATTGGGATGATTTGTACGATGATGCCAATATTATCATTGCGCATTTTTTATTAAACGTTGCCGCCTTTGTTGAAACCATTCACGAGGAGGATGATCCGCTGCCTACCTTGCAAAAAATGCAAGAAAAAGTACGCCAAGCTGAACGCAGTATGCAAGATGAACTATTAAACCTGTATAAATTTTATGACAATACCGTCACCACCACACCGCTTGAGCTGACTGAATATCGCCGCGATCCGTTCGATAAAGACGTACTAGCCAGTTATGGGATTCGTACCACAGGCGGTGCGGCGGCAGGCGCGCTGATTGGACTGGGTATCGATGTCGCCACCCTTGGCACGTCACTGGGGCTGGGTACGGCGCTTGGTGGTTTGGCAGGTGGTTTACTGTCAAACACCGGCGCGATTGCCGACAAAATCAGCGGCGTCAAACGGCTGCACATAGACCCTGCCACCCTGACTTTACTGGCGACTCGAGCGATGGACTTACTGACTGCGCTACGCCATCGTGGTCATGCGGCGACTGATAGCATCATGGCGAACCAATTGCTCGCGCCTTGGTCAGTTGATAGATTGCCAAGTTTGCTCAAAAAAGCGCGGGGTAAGCCCGAATGGTCATCACTTAACATAGGCAGACAAGCAACCGTATCTGCAAAGCAGTCGCATGAGCTGCGCGATGAGGCAGCTTGGCAATTATCACGCCAACTAAGACGCTGACTTATCAACCTACAACCATGATAAAAAACTTGGCTAAAAACTATTTAGCCTTGTTAAGGTTATTATTTGCTAAGCCCACTATAAGAATTTATTAAGCTAATTTTGTTATGTTTACCTTTTAATCTATGTTTTAATTTATGTCAATTTTTTTGTTTTTGAGGGCAATACCGTGTATTTAGCACATCATGAACCGCATTTTAGTAATCGTAACAACTGGCTGCGCGCAACCGTGCTCGGCGCCAACGATGGTTTGATTTCCACCGCTAGTCTATTAATGGGGGTTGCGGCAGCGCGAGTGGACAGTCACACCTTGCTGTTGACAGGGGTGGCCTCGCTGATTGCTGGCGCAATTAGTATGGCAGCGGGCGAATATGTCTCCGTCTCTTCGCAAGCCGACACCGAAAAAGCCGACTTGGCAAAAGAAGTCTATGAACTTGAGCACAATTCAGACCGCGAGCTAAAAGAACTGACGCATATTTATGTTCAGCGCGGCTTAACGCCTGCTATGGCACATGATGTTGCGGTAGCACTCACTGCTCACAATGCCCTAGAAGCGCATGCACGCGATGAAATTGGACTTACCGATACCGCGTCCGCCAATCCCCTACAGGCAGCCGTGGCATCGGCTTTATCCTTCATCACAGGGGCGCTGCTACCGGTGCTGTGTATTTGGCTGTTACCAAAGCAATATTTGGTCGGCGGTTTGGTCACAGTGACCTTGATAGGATTAGCATTTTTGGGCTGGTTATCGGCGTATTTGGGCGGTGCCAAAATTTTTCCTGCCATTGTGCGTGTAGTCATTTGGGGCGTTGTTGCGTTGGTTACTACTAGCCTTATTGGTGAAATGTTTGGGGTAAAAACAGGTTAGTCAATCACTTTTTATCGCATTATTTATCGCCAATTTTTATCATTACCATTTGCAAAACCAATTGTTTCTTATAAGATAAGGAAACTGTAATAATTCAGCAAGTTTGTAGAAACTTTTATTGGGTGATAGATTATCGTTTCTATAAATTAAACAATTGGCAAATAGTCAAAAATCCTATGGGATTTTAGCTTTCTACGGTAGTGGGAGATAAGGTAATGCAAGATTTTGTCAATGCGATTAATGATTGGGTATGGAGTCCCGCATTAATCTATCTATGTTTATTGGTTGGTTTATATTTTTCAATTCGTGGTCGTTTTTTACAAGTGCGCCATTTTGGTCGCATGATTCGATTGCTGATGGGCGGCAAAAGCAGCGATCAAGGTGTGTCTTCATTCCAAGCACTCGCTATGTCACTCGCAGGTCGTGTGGGTACAGGTAATATTGCCGGTGTCGCAACAGCGATTACCTTTGGTGGTCCTGGTGCATTATTTTGGATGTGGATGGTAGCGTTCTTGGGTGCCAGTACCGCATTCGTTGAGTCAACCCTTGCGCAGATTTATAAAGAACGTGATGATAAAGGCTTTTTTATCGGTGGTCCAGCCTATTATTTTGAAAAAGCGCTAGGGCAAAAATGGTACGCGGTGTTATTTGCGATATCGGCAATCGCCGCTTGTGGTTTATTGTTACCGGGCGTACAGGCCAATTCGATTGCTGAAGCGATGAACAATTCCCTAGGTATCGCACCTAGCATTTCAGCCGCGGTAATTGCGGCACTACTTGGCTTTATCATCTTTGGTGGTGTCAAACGTATTGCCTCCTCTGCTGAGTTGATTGTACCTTTTATGGCACTTGCCTACATCATCGTGGCGATTGTTATTATCATCATGCACATCGGTCAGTTACCTGAAGTGCTAGCGTTGATTTTCCGCTCTGCGTTTGGTATGGATTCTACGTTTGGTGCTGTGTTGGGTCTTGCCATCCAATGGGGTGTGAAACGTGGCGTTTACTCAAATGAAGCAGGTCAAGGTACAGGTCCTCACCCATCGGCAGCCGCTGATGTGTCACACCCAGCCAAACAAGGCTTAGTACAAGCGTTTTCAGTGTATGTCGATACGCTATTTGTTTGTTCGGCGACAGGTTTCATGCTAATCATTACTGGTATGTACAACGTACAAGACCCCGCCAACAAAGAAGCCTTCTTGTATCAAGGGGTTAAAGGCGTTGCCGCAGGTCCAGGTTATGTGCAAACTGCGATGGAAAACATCATGCCAGGTTTTGGCTCAGTGTTTGTGGCGGTTGCGCTATTCTTCTTTGCTTTCACTACCATCATGGCTTACTACTATATTGCAGAAACCAATATCCGTTATCTCACTCGTAGCATGAAGCTAAATTGGGCAATCCCTGTACTCAAAGTAGTGATTTTATTTGTGGTAATTTATAGCTGCTTAAAAACCGCCGACTTGGCATGGGCACTGGGTGACTTGGGCGTTGGTTTGATGGCATGGCTCAACATCATTGGTATCTTATTCTTGCAAAAACCTGCGTTTGCCGCACTGCGCGATTATGAAGCACAGGTCAAACAAGGCAAAGATCCGATCTATGATGCGCGCGCCAATGGCGTACACAATGCGCCTATTTGGGATGAAATTTCAGCCAAGTACCGTAAAGAATTTGGTGAACAACCTAACCATGATCGCTTTGTACCCTAATTTTAATATGTGAATGCTTCAATACGTTCACTTGACAGTCGTTAAAAAAATAAGCCCCATTGATTGGGGTTTATTGTTGTGATGAATGATTATCTTCTGATTGGGATTTTAATTAACCCAAAAAACGCAATCAGTAAGGCGATGACTTGTACAGCCAGCAGCGTATAGACTGTATATAACCATTTGCCTTGTGCATATGCCAGGCCACACGCCCACGCCCCGATACTACCACCGATGTAATACGCCATATAATATAAACCTGATGCCAGCGACCGCCCTTCTTTGACATTCACCGCGATATAAGTAATGGTCGCCGATTGGGTAATAAATACCCCAGTTGACATCACTGCAAGCGCCACAACGACCAAAGAAATAGGCGCAGCCAGTGTCATCAGCACGCCCATCATCGAAATCATCACCGCCACGCGTACCATACGGGCAGCGCCGTATTTGGCAATCAAACTACTTGCAATCGGTGTGACCACCACCCCAATTAAATACACCGCAAAAATGTTAGCCAGCCCAGCACTCGATAGATTGTAGGGTGTATCTGCCAAGTGCAAATTAACATAGGTAAAACAGCCCACTAATGAAAACAACACGCACGCGCCAAGCAGCCCTGCGGTCACCACATAACGGTTGCGCACATGTTTACTTAGCATGTGCTGCGCCGATGTAAAATTTGGGTTGGCATGAAAATGCCGTGAGCGCGGTAATAACCAAGCCACCAAGGCAGCGCCTAGCACCGTCAACACGCCCATGAACACAAAGCCTTTTTCCCAGCCGATAAGCTCTTCTAAATGCCCCAAGATAAAGCGCCCTAAAAATCCCCCAAATACCGTACCTGAGACATAGTAGGACATCATTTTTGCCATCTCTTTGCCCGCGTACTCTTCCCCGACATAGGCAATCGTCACCACTGTAATGCCAGGTACCGCCAACCCTTGCATAAATCGCCAAATAATGATACTAGAGAGTGAGTCAGACAGCCCAATCATCATCGTGGGTATTGCCATAAAGGCAATGGATGCCACAATGATATTTTTACGACCCACGGCATCAGACAACATCCCCATAAACGGTGACATGATGGCAATGGCAATCACCGTCGCCCCAACTGTCATGCCCACTTGCGTTTCGGTCGCTGAGAACGCTTGCATCATAATCGGCAAAATCGCTTGAATCGAATAAACCTGCAAAAATGCAAACGCGCCAATCATGCCAATCATGATTTTGACTATCAATGAGGGTGGCGTTGTCGGTGGTTTGGCATTCGGGTGTTGAGAAGACGGTCGTTGAGAAGGCGGTTGATTTTGCGGTTGGCTATGGGGTGGATTGCGGCTAGTTAAGTTAATGGATGTTAGTGTGTGAGTATCAGTATCAGTGAAATGATTGGAAGAATCCAAATGCCCAGTGGCATATTGTGGTTGAGACGTCATAGGTGACCTTTTTACAGAGTAGTGCCCGTCAAAGAAATGCCTATACTAGCACTAAAGCGCGCTATTTATTGTTAAAAGAAGTTTAACCTTAAGCTGTAATCTTCAAAACCAATCACGTGAATTGAGGGGTATTGGCAAGCGCTTCAATGCCAAATTTGGCGTCCTAGAGTGTAATATTTTTAAAAGATGACTATTTGCCAAAACATCCGTATTTTTCAAAACATGACTATCCAGCCATGACAAAACTGCAGTAATATTTAGCACATTGTGGAAGTTAACCTTAAAATCAATAGGATTGAATTATGCCAGAGAATTTAAAACAGCCAATGCCCGCTGCCATGCAAGCGTATTTGACACAGCTGCATCAAGTGATTGTTCCGTCTCTGTTAGCGCAAGGGGTTAAGCCCAATGCCATCAACGCACGTGAAGCGTTAGCCAATTTGACAACCGCATTTGTCACTGACGCACCCAACATGGCAAAAATCATCGATACGGTGCTAGTGACGCCAAGCAATTTTCGGGGTTACAACGTACCACTTAGGCTATTTGTACCGAGCAACTGCCCCCTGCCAAATGAACAAGCAACGGCTGACGTGCCAGTAATGGTGTATTTTCATGGCGGTGGTGGCATGGCAGGTAGTGTCACTGTGTATGATAAACTCTATAAAAAATTGGCCGAAGCGACAGGCTGTGTGGTGGTAGCGCCCGAATATCGCCTTGCGCCAGAAAACCGCTACCCTGCGGCGATTGATGACGCCCACGCGATTTTAACCTATTTAACAGCGACCCTACAGCAAGTCGGTTATGCCTGTAACGGCAAGCTTATCATAGCAGGTGATAGTGGTGGCGGGGCAATTACTGCCACCTTGGTGCAAGATTGGCTTGCCAACCGTGTGAGCACAGACTTAGCTATCACCCATCAAATTTTGATTTATGCCAGTCTAGACTACACCATGTCACAGCCCTCGATTAAGGAAAATAGCACGGGTTATTTACTGGAATCCAGCAAAATCCGCTGGTATTTTGACAATTATTTTTCAGCCTATGATGACCGTGAACTTAGCTCACCGTTTTGGACCGATATGGCTACCCTACTGCATCATTCGCCGTATCAAGCCCCAAAGACACTGCACCTAACGGCTGGTTATTGTCCGCTGCGTGATGAAGATATCGGCTATCATGACGTGTTACAAGCCGCAGGCGCGCCATCCCAACTCGTCCATTTTGCAGATATGCCGCACGCGTTTTTGAATATGGAAAATCTGTGCCCTGAGCAATGCCAACAACTGTATCAAACCGTTGGCGAATTTTGCCAATAACACAACGACCCAAACACCCACACAGCCGGATAAAATTTGCCCAGTCTGATGACAAGTCAAAATAAGCGACCCAAAAAAAAGCACCCAATTAGGTGCTTTTTTTACTGCTTATAACTTATAGCGGTTTGCCCGTGCTATTGCGACGGCTACGTTTTGGCGCATCCCAACCATCTTGTTTGCCAGCCGGTTTAGCGGATGGCTTGCTTGATGAGGCATAACGGTCAGACGATGACTTAAATCCTTCCGATCTTGACGATTTACCTGCAAATGGTTTATCTGACTTTCTGAAACCCTCAGATTTAAACCCATTTGAGCGTGAATCGCCAGCACGTTGACCCTCTTTTGCCGGATACGGTCTGTCGCTACGTTTTTTAAGCGGTTGACCAAAGGTTTCTTCTACGATTGGACGTGGCTTGCGAGCGCGGTCATCGCCACGAAACTCGCTAGAGCGTTCGGTTTTTTTGGCAAAAGGTTTGTCACCAAAACGGTCATTTTTTTCAAAGCGGTTAGGACGCTCGCCATGACGCTCACTGCTGTTACGGTCAGTGTTGTAACGTGGTTTATCACCTTGATAGCCTTTAAAGCCATCTTTGTTAAAGCTACGGTTATCATCGCGGCGACGATCTGCATACTCACCTTGGCGAGGCTCACGATTACCTTGGCGTGAATCACGGTCAAAATTTGGTTTGTCCGATGATTTAGCGGCGCGGTGAAAATCGCCCTGACTATTGCCATGACGGTTATCTGAATCACGATGACGACGCGGCGCACTCGCATCATCACGCCCAAAACGACTATCGCTGTTGCCTTGGTGACCTTTGTCAAAACGCTCACGTTTTTCAAAACGTGCCGAACTATCGTTGCTCGCTGATTTACCATAGCGTTCTTGGTTGTCAAAACGTGGCTTGTCCGCAAAACGACGCTCGCTCGAAGGTCTATCGCTTGAACCAGCAAAACGTTGTGAGCGACCGCCACGGCTATCACTGCCGCTGCGACCACGACCGCGACCATCACGACCATTAGGCTTACCACGACCTTCAAATTTTTCCACAAAACGCGGTTCTAAACCTTCAACTTGCGCTTCATTGATATCACGTTTTAGGTAACGGGCGATATTGCCAAATTGACGACGGTCATCGCGGCTACATAGGTTGATAGCAATACCAGTACGACCGGCACGACCTGAGCGACCGATACGATGTACATAATCTTCTACTTGGCGCGGTAAATCATAGTTAAATACATGGGTAATATTAGGTAAATCAAGACCACGTGCTGCCACGTCTGTTGCTACCACGATGTCAAATTTGCCACTGCGTAAATCTGAAACGATACGATTACGCTTGCTTTGTGGCAAGTCACCATGTAGATAACAGGCTTTGTGTTCCCATTGTTGTAGGCGCTCAGCGACTTCTTCACTGCTGCGTTTGGTCGCGGTAAAGATAATCGCTTGACCACGCTCTGGGTCACAGATCAGCTGCTCTAATAATTTATTTTTGTGGTCAAAGTTGTCACAGAAGTACACTTTTTCATCGATGTGTGCGGTTTCAACTTTGATGTTGATACGCTCTGGGTCTTTGGTAAAGCTTTCAGCGATTTTACCGACTGGACCATCCCATGTCGCAGATGACATGATGGTTTGGCGATGCGCGGGAGTGGCTTCCAAAATCGCATTGATATCATCGGCAAAACCCATGTCTAGCATACGGTCTGCTTCATCAAGTACCAACATGGTCAAATCAGAGAGATTCACACGCTGCGCGTTGATATGATCTAGCAAACGACCCGGCGTCGCCACGATGATTTGTACGCCTTTTTTTAGCGCACGGATTTGACCACTGTATGCCGCACCACCAACAAGAGGCACACTGTACAAATCTTTCATGGCTGAGCCATAACGACGGATACTGTCTTGTACTTGGTTAGCCAGTTCACGTGTCGGCGTCAAAATCAACGCTTGTACGACTTTTGGCTGTTGGCGACCACGTTTGCCACTTGCGGTCTTTTCTGCCGCTTTTTCTTTGGCTTGTAGTTCGCTTAATTGATGCAAAATTGGTAATACAAACGCGGCAGTTTTACCACTACCTGTTTGTGCGGATAATAGCAAATCACGACCCGCTAATGCCGCAGGAATCGCGCGCGCTTGGATAGGTGTTGGTGTGGTATAACCCGTTGCGACAATACTTTTTAATAATGAGCCTGAAAGACCCAATGCGGCAAACCCATTTTCGCTAGGGTTAGCATCATCAGACGTTGGCGCATCCGTTGCTACAATATCAGTCGCTACAACATCCGTTGTCGCAGTTGCTTCTGTATCATTAACTGGGGTATTGTCAGTAGGCTCATTGCTGTTGGCTTGGCTATTGCTATTGCTATTGCTATTGCTAAAAAAATTATCGATTGAGTTATCAGCAAAATCTGTGGGTAAATTAAAATCAGTCATGTAAGTCCTTAAAAAATAAGTTAATCAAAGTGTCGGTGGTAACCTTGATTGAAAACACGCAACAAGCAAAAGCCCTCAAGCTGAATGCACTTTCAAAATGGATAAGCAAAATGAATAGGCAAAATTATCAGCTATCATTAATCACAAATATCGTGTTAATCGCTTTAAAGCATTGTAATCGTGTCTGTAAGACTTATTTTCACTATAAAAATAGTGACAAAACCTACTGTCAGACTTATCAAAACTTTTGAAACAGTAAAACCATCAAAAAGTTCGTATCGCGGCATTCACAAGAATGCTTAAAAAAATACAATGCTAAATATTAGGTTATCATCGGAAGATTATCAGCGCTTACAATGGCGCGCTTGATATTAGGCAGATGGATAAGCTAGATTAATTGGAAAATTGACGTTGCTCTTAGCGTTTAGGTAGCGTATATGAGTCATTATTGGTCAGTTTTCTTTCGCAATTAAAAAACTTACCAAGTGAAATAGGCATCAAAAACACCTACTTAAAAAAGTGATAACCCCACTAGCACATCTTCGGCACACTGACTGGCTGCTACCGTTGCTACCTTCCGGTCCTGGCGGGGTTCACAGCAGCTAGTTGCGAAGCTACCAATGGGGTTACCGAAGCGGTATTCTAGAGAATTCGGCGACCAAATGCAAACTATTTTTATCATATACGCCAAATTTTTGTATTTATTTCACTTTTTCACACGCTAAACCATTACCAAGCAACATTCGGGTAAATTTTTGTCGAACTTCTTACCCTTTTTCTACAATTCTTCCACTGCAAATGTTACAAAATATTTTATAATGCCCATTCAACAACATATTGAATGAACTAATAGAGTAGTTTAATCAGCAACAGATTCATGCCAACCCATATAAAAAAGCACTAGAAAAACTAGGAAAAAACAATAGGAAACACTATGACACATTTAAGCACCGCGACTACCAACCATCCCAATCATAAAGCGCATGCCAATCATACAATGACCAAAGGTATTGCAACCAGCTTACTTGCTATGGCGACGCTATTACCTTTTACCAGTGTTTCAGCCACTATCTACCCTGTGAATCCATCCCCTGCGAACTCATCAATGACCAATACTTTAAACTACGGCTTGCTTAATTTTGCTGCCTCAGCAAGTAAAAAAGTCAGCAATGACCAAATCAATGCGACCCTTAGCAAAACTGTGCAAAACAAATCAAGCAGTGAGGTGGCTAATCAAATCGCTACCACGTTGAACCAAGCGGTTGCCATTGCCAAAAAATACCCACAAGTGCAAGTCAGTACGGGCAACCAAGCCACCTATCCGCAATATGATAAAAACCAAAAAATCATTGGTTGGACGGGGACTGCAAGCTTGAATTTAAAAAGCACCGATACAGTTGCCGCTAGCAAATTGATTGCTGAATTGCAAAGTTTTATGACGGTTGATGGATTAGACTTTAGCGTGTCTGATGCTGCGCGCAAAGCCACCGAGCAAGAATTGATGATGGAAGCTTCCAAAAACTTTCAGCGCCAAGCGCAAACGCTGCTGCCTGTTTGGGGTGCAAAAGGCTATCAGTTAGTTTCGTTGGAGTTTAGTCAAGGGGGCGATTATCGTGCACCGCGCGCGTATGGCAGCGTAATGATGCTAGAAGCCGCCAGTGCTAAAGTCGCTGACCAAAACTTCCAAGCGGGCGATAGCACCATTACGGTCACTGCCAATGGTACCGTTCAACTGGTCAAATAAACCGATTTTAACCACAAAAAAACCTGTTGAATCAACAGGTTTTTTTGTCTTTTACTCACTAAGAAATGCTTAGTAACAAATACTTAGTAGATAATACTTAGTAAGAAATTTCTGCACGGCGGTTTTTTGCCCATGCTGATTCGTCATGACCGGGATCGGCAGGTTGGTCTTCACCGTAGCTGATGGCTTCCATACGTGAAGCTGATACCCCTGACGTAGCTAAGTAGGCTTGGGCGGCTTGGGCACGGCGCTCACCCAATGCCAGATTGTATTCACGGCTACCACGCTCATCGGTGTGACCCGCAATAGCGACACGGGCACTTGGGTTGGCTTGTAAGAATTGCGCTTGTTGATTTAACACGGCTTGACCTTGAGCGTCGATTTCACTGCTATCAAAGCCGAAATACACGGTATTTGGGTTAGCACCCGCGGCAGTGATGACTGACGTCGAGTTTGTTACCACAGCGCCACCGTTATAGTAGCCTACGCCACCGGGTACGCCCATCGGCGCAACCACCACTTCAGACGTGCCAGTACGTTTGGCAGAACACCCTGTTAAGCCGATGGTTGCCATCATCGCAGCAGCGCTTACTACTTTTAGCATCGTTAATTTCATAGTCTTTCCTCAAAAATTATTATTTAACGCGTTTACCTATTTTGTTACTTTTCGATAGAGTAAATCAATCTCGCGCTTTTTGTAAACAGTGTTACTGTAAATTTTAGCCAACTTTTTCTCAAAGTTCTCAAAGCAGTTTAATTTTTGGATTAAACAAGTAGCTTAAAAAAATTTACCGGTTATAAGATAAGTGATGATAATGAAACAAGATGTCTAAAACAGTGATATTTAAATTTTTGTCTAAAACCGCTACCAACGAAATTTATTCCATAGTTCAGGATTTGCCCAAAACTTGCTATTAAACCAATCTGGCAAATGTTTATAGTCAAACAGATTAAATTGCCATACTTGGTAGTTGGTTGCATGATGATCTTGGTCATTTTCCACAATCGGCTGCTCATGTAATCGGCTAAAGCCAAAGCTCACCACATCCACACCTGTTGCTGGCTCGGATAAGTTTTGCACCACCAAACAATGCTTGGCAAACAAGTCGCGACAGCGCTGAATGATTTGGGTATCGATAGCGCTATCGTTTGATAATATTATCACTGCCAACTCATAGCGCTTAGCAAACCGATGCGCGATAAACGCTTGATAATCAAACGCTTCCCAACTCACGGCTTGATCAATAGCTTCATCAATGGCTTGAATTTGGCTAAAAACCGACTGCGTGTCATTACCAATAATCAGCCCGGTGAACGGTTGATTTATTGATGAGTTATTTTTATCTTTACTTAAAAATGCCAGACTTTGTCGGATGACATCGGTAATGCTTAAGGTGGGATTGGTCAAAATAAAATCCTTTTGATGAGTTTTTACCAGATACGATTGAATGATAGCCGTGATATAGCAATGATAAGGGTGGCTAATATGCCATTATTTAAAACCAATTATAACTATCTATCATGAGCCATGACTAGCCCTTTTGGTCGAGACAGAGTACACTAAGTGCTAAATTTATCACTTGTATTGACTGTTACAAATAAGGAACAACCATGCCACAATATCGCTCAAAAACCTCCACGTCTGGCCGCAACATGGCGGGTGCACGCGCACTTTGGCGTGCAACCGGTATGACGGATGAGGATTTTAACAAACCGATTATCGCGATTGCCAACTCGTTTACCCAGTTTGTACCCGGTCACGTACACCTAAAAGACTTGGGTCAGCTGGTTGCCCGCGAGATTGAAGCGGCAGGGGGTGTTGCCAAAGAATTTAACACCATTGCGGTGGATGATGGTATCGCCATGGGTCACTTGGGTATGCTCTATAGCTTGCCAAGCCGTGATTTAATTGCCGATAGCGTGGAGTATATGGTCAATGCCCACTGCGCCGATGCGCTAGTTTGTATCTCCAACTGCGACAAAATCACCCCTGGTATGCTGATGGCAGCGATGCGCCTCAATATCCCAACGATTTTTGTGTCGGGCGGTCCAATGGAAGCGGGCAAAGTATTGGCATCCACCTTGGGCGATGGACATACCACCCATGAAACCGTGATGAATGAATTGGGTGAAAAAATTCGCAAACTTGACCTAGTCGACGCCATGATTGATGCGGCAGATGACTTGATTAGTGACGAAGATGTGGCACAAACTGAGCGCTCTGCTTGCCCAACTTGTGGCTCATGCTCAGGTATGTTCACTGCCAACTCTATGAACTGTTTGACCGAAGCCTTAGGCTTATCCCTGCCTGGTAATGGCTCGTTACTTGCCACTCACGCCAAACGTAAAGATTTATTCTTAGAAGCAGGTCGCCGTATCGTGGCACTTGCCAAACGTTATTATGAGCAAGATGACGCCAGCGTATTGCCACGCTCAATTGCGACCAAAGCGGCATTTGAAAACGCCATGAGCCTTGATATCGCCATGGGTGGCTCAACCAACACAATTCTACATTTGCTTGCCGCTGCCCATGAAGCCCAAGTAGATTTTAAAATGGCCGATATTGACCGTCTAAGCCGCCGTGTGCCTTGTCTATCGAAAGTTGCCCCTGCGACGCAAAAATACCATATGGAAGACGTGCACCGTGCTGGCGGGGTGATGGCAATTTTAGCCGAGCTTGATCGCGCAAACCTGCTGCAAACCGATGTCCCCACCGTTCATAGTGCTTCACTCAAAGCGGCGCTTAGCCAATGGGATATCATGAATCCTGATAATACCGAGGCACGTGAGCGTTATATTGCAGCCCCAGGTGGGGTACGCACCACGCAAGCCTTTAGCCAAAACAATGCGTGGTCCAATCTTGATGTCAACCGCGAATCTGGCTGTATCCGTAGCAAAGAATTTGCCTACTCACAAGACGGTGGTTTGGCGGTATTGTTTGGTAATATCGCTGAACGTGGCTGTGTCGTCAAAACAGCGGGCGTGGATGACAGCATCCTAAAATTTACCGGTCGTGCCCGTGTTTTTGAAAGTCAAGACGATGCCGTGGCTGCCATTTTGGCAGACCAAATTGTCGCAGGTGACATCGTGGTGATTCGCTATGAAGGTCCAAAAGGCGGTCCTGGTATGCAAGAAATGTTGTATCCGACGTCTTACCTAAAATCAAAAGGTCTGGGTAAAGCCTGTGCGCTACTTACTGATGGTCGTTTTTCAGGGGGTACGTCGGGTTTATCCATCGGTCACGTCAGCCCAGAAGCCGCTGAAGGCGGTACCATCGGTTTGGTCAATGAAGGCGATACCATCGAGATTGATATCCCTAATCGCTCGATTCATTTGGCGGTTGATTTTGCCGAACTGGAAAAACGCCGAGAAGCGATGGTGAGCCGTGGCAACCAAGCTTGGAAACCTGTCAATCGTGAGCGCCAAGTGTCAGCCGCCTTGCGGGCGTATGCAGCGATGACTACTAGCGCGGATACCGGCGCGGTGCGTGATGTCAGTCAAGTAGAGCGCTAATTTTTACCCCAACGACATTACTATAAAAAAAATTAGCAAAAAAGAATTATCAAAAAGATCGATGCTACTTATCGGTCTTTTTTTAGCGCCATAAAAAACGTTGCAAACCCCATACTTTACGCCCACGGTTTTAGATGCCATGCACGGTTTTCAAAAGGTGCGTTTTATAAAAAGTGCGGTTGTTAAAAGGCGCGGTTTATAAAAGCATTATCCACATCGGATGAATTCTGCTAAAATACAATGTTTACATTTTTTTGATAATATATGCCAAATTTAATTTTGAAATATCTTAAGGAGCCGCTGTGAGCCGTCCGTTTTCTTCAGCCGATATACGTCAAGCTTTTATCAATTATTTTGCCGAAAATGGTCATACCCCAGTGGCATCATCGAGCCTAGTCCCACACAATGACCCTACCCTGCTATTCACCAATGCCGGTATGAACCAATTTAAAGATGTGTTCTTAGGGATAGACAAACGCGATTATAAACGTGCGGTATCGTCGCAAAAATGTGTGCGCGCAGGCGGTAAACACAATGACCTTGACAATGTCGGCTATACCGCGCGTCACCATACGTTTTTTGAGATGCTCGGCAACTTTTCGTTTGGCGATTATTTTAAACAAAAAGCCATCCCATTTTGTTGGGAGTTTTTGACATCGGATGAGTGGCTTGGATTACCCAAAGATAAACTTTACGTGACGGTGTATCACACCGATGATGAAGCCTTTGATATTTGGCATAACGTGGTGGGCTTGCCTGCCGAACGCATCATCCGCATTGGTGATAATAAAGGCGGTCAATACCAATCGGATAACTTTTGGGCAATGGGTGACACAGGTCCTTGTGGTCCTTGTACCGAAGTATTTTATGACCACGGCGAGCATATTTGGGGCGGTCTGCCAGGTACGCCTGAAGAAGACGGCGACCGTTTTGTCGAGATTTGGAACAACGTCTTTATGCAGTTTAACCGCCAAAAAGACGGCACACTTGAAAAACTGCCTGCGCCAAGTGTCGATACGGGCATGGGGCTTGAGCGTATCAGCGCTATCATGCAAGGCGTGCACAGCAACTATGAAATCGATATGTTTACCCATCTCATGCAGCACGCGGCGCAAGTGATTGGCTTGCCAAACGATATCGACTTACAGTCTGAGCCATCACTCAAAGTGCTTGCCGACCATATCCGCTCGGTTTCCTTCTTAATTGCAGATGGCGTATTGCCAAGCAATGAGGGCCGTGGTTATGTGCTGCGTCGTATCATCCGCCGCGCGGTTCGTCATGGCAACAAATTAGGCGCTACTGACAACTTCTTTTATAAGCTCGTCGCGCCGCTTGCCCAAATCATGGGCGATGCCTACCCACAGCTTCGGGAACAGCAAGCCAACATTGAGCAAGCCATCTTAAAAGAAGAAGAACAATTTGCCAAAACCTTATCACAAGGTCTTAAACTGCTATCCCAAGAATTAGATAGCTTAAAATCTGGCGATACTTTATCGGGTGCAACGGTGTTTAAACTGTATGACACTTACGGTTTCCCTGCCGATTTGACTGCCGACATCGTGCGCGAACGCGACATCAGCATTGATGAAGCCGGTTTTGAGCAAGGCATGGCGCAGCAACGCGCCCGCGCCCGTGAAGCGGGTAAATTTGGCGTTGATTACAACCAATTGATTCAAGTCGACAGTGCCACTGAATTTTTGGGGTATGACAAAGCAGAACACAACAGCACTATCACCCATTTATACCTTGAGGGCAAATCTGCTGAACAATTGCAGGAAGGTGATGAAGGGGTCATCGTATTATCGGCAACGCCTTTTTATGCGGAAGGCGGTGGTCAAGCGGGTGAATTGGGTGACATCCAAACCGAAACCGGCGTATTTGAAGTCCAAGACACCAAAAAATCTGGTCAAGCCATCATCCATCATGGCGTGGTCAAAATGGGCAGTATCCGCCAGGGTCAATCAAGCGAAGCACGCGTCGCAAGCCAAGTACGCGCCATGAGTGCCAAAAACCACTCCGCCACTCACCTACTGCACGCTGCCCTTCGTGAGTATCTTGGTACAGGCGTCACCCAAAAAGGGTCATTGGTCAATAGTGAGGTGTTGCGTTTTGACTTCTCGTATGACAAAGCCTTGACTGAGCAAGACATCATCACCATTGAAAACATCGTTAACCAACAAATCCTTGCCAACCAACCTGCCACTGTAGAAATGCTCAGCATGACGCAAGCGCAAGACAAAGGCGCGATGGCACTGTTTGGTGAAAAATATGGTGACACGGTTCGCGTATTGTCGATGGGTACGATAGATAAAGACGGCAAGCCTTTCTCCATCGAGCTATGTGGTGGTCTGCATGTACAGCGCACGGGTGATATCGGCTTATTCAAAATCGTCAGTGAGCAAGGTATCGCGGCAGGCATTCGCCGTATCGAAGCGGTGACAGGCATGGGCGCAGTCAAATATGTGCAGCAAGGTGAAAAACAGCTCAATCAACTTGCCAGTCAGCTCAAAGCCAAACGCGACGAAATCGCCGACCGTGTCAATCAAATGACCGACAAAACACGCGACCTTGAAAAACAGCTTGAGCGTTTGCAGCAAAAATTGGCCAGCAGCCAAGCCAAAGACTTAATCAACAACGTGCAAGATATCAATGGACAAAAAGTGCTGATTGCAAGCTTACCAGGCATGGATGGTAAAGCATTACGCACGATTGCCGATGACATGAAATCAAAATTGCATGATGGTATTGTGGTGCTCGCGGGCGTGGCTGACGATAAAGTTGCGCTGACTGCCAGTGTCGGCAAAGAATTAACCAGCAAAATCAAAGCGGGCGATATCATCAAACACTTAAGCGAGCAGCTTGGCGGTAAAGGCGGTGGTAAACCCGACTTTGCCCAAGGCGGCGCAACTGATGTGGCAGGATTGCCAACCGTATTAGATGCGCTACCAAATTGGTTGGCTGAGCGACTTGCCTAATTAAAACTACACCTAAAAAAACGCCGAATGACTTATTCGGCTTTTTTTATGCGGCTATATTTATGCGGCTATATAAAGCATTAGTTTAATCACGCTTAATCAAAGCGCCATTTACTTTAGCCAAACATTCGGTATTATAAAGCCTAAAGCACATTGTGTATAATCGTTTCTATAATCGCATCTATAGTCATGTTTATAATCATATCTAACATCTTATCAACCAAAAAAGCTTTAAAACACTCATAATCAACAAGGAAACATCATGGACAATCATTACCAGCCCCCCAAAATTTGGACAAATGATAGCCAAAACGGTGGCAAATTTGCCAGTACCAACCGCCCTACCGCAGGAGCGACCCACGAGCAACACTTACCGATTGGTAACAATCCTTTGCAGCTTTACAGCTTAAATACCCCAAACGGTATCAAAATCAATATCTTACTTGAAGAGTTGGCAGAGCTTGGTATTGAAGGCGCACAGTATGACGCCTACAAAATCGACATCATGAATGGCGACCAATTTGGCTCAGATTTTGTTGACATCAATCCCAATTCTAAAATCCCTGCACTGGTGGATAACAGTGTTAATCCACCGATTAAACTGTTTGAATCAGGGGCTATCTTGCTATACCTTGCCGAAAAATTTGAGCAGTTTATCCCAGCAGACACCGCCAAACGTGCCGAATGTTTGTCATGGTTGTTTTGGCAAATGGGCGCTGCACCGTATGTCGGTGGCGGCTTTGGGCATTTTTATGCATATGCCCCAGAGAAGTTTGAATATGCCATCAATCGCTTTACCATGGAAACCAAACGCCAATTGGATTTACTCGACCAACATTTAGCGACTCACACGTTTATGCTAGGTAATGACTACAGTATCGCGGATATCGCGATTTGGGCATGGTATGGTCAGTTAGCACTGGGCAAATTGTATAACGCTGGCGAGTTTTTACAAGTGCAAAACTACACCCATCTACAACGCTGGGCAAAAAACCTGCATGACCGTCCTGCCGTGCAACGCGCTGTAACCTTACCGCTACAACCGATTGCCTAAACTGATAACGTTTGGTTCACAGTACCCATCCAATTTTCAGCCAGTCATTTGGGGATTTTTGGCAATTTTGCCTTGCCCCAAAATTGGGAAATATGGTATAAAGTACCGTTTAATTTACGTTTCGTGACATTGTAAACAATCTGCTAAGCAATCCATCAAGGACTTGGTATGGCAAGTCTTGCATAGCGATGGCAAACAACGTGCGCGATATTATAGGGTGTATTGACAATGGCTTTAATCGTACAAAAATACGGTGGTACGTCGATGGGTAGTGTCGAACGTATCAAAAATGTGGCACAGCGCGTCAAACGTTGGCATGACAATGGTCATCAAGTGGTGGTTGTCGTCTCTGCCATGAGTGGTGAGACCAATCGCTTGATTGATTTGGCACGTCAAATCAGTAAAGAGCCGAACGCTCGTGAATACGACCAAATGGTGTCAACCGGTGAGCAAGTATCAATTTCTTTACTTGCTATGGCATTAAATGAAATCGGTGTGAGAGCCAAGTCAATGACGGGTGGACAAGTGGCGATTCGTACCGATGATAGCCATACCAAAGCCCGTATTCAACATATCGATGATAGCCAGCTTCGCGCCGCACTCGATGCTGGCATGGTCGTTGTGGTGGCGGGTTTCCAAGGGGTGGATGAAAAAGGTGACATCAACACCTTAGGTCGGGGTGGCTCCGACACCACCGGGGTTGCACTGGCTGCTGCCCTATCTGCCGATGAATGTCAAATCTATACCGATGTCGACGGCGTGTATACTACTGACCCGCGTGTGACACCAAAAGCCAAAAAATTATCAAAAATTACCTTTGAAGAAATGCTAGAAATGGCAAGCCTTGGCTCAAAAGTGTTGCAAATTCGCTCGGTTGAATTTGCCGGAAAATACCAAGTACCACTGCGTGTTTTATCCAGTTTTGATGAAAACGCCGATGGTAAATTCGATGATGATTTTAAAAAGAATGTAGGTACATTAATTACCACCGATGAGGGAGACAGCATGGAACAACCAATTATTTCGGGCATCGCCTTTAACCGTGACGAAGCTAAAGTATCTATCTTAGCAGTGCCTGATCGCCCTGGTATTGCATCATCGATTTTAAGCCCAATCAGTGCTGCCAATATCGAAATCGATATGATTATCCAAAACATCGCAGAAAATGGATTGACCGACTTTACCTTTACCGTTAACCGTGGTGATTTTGATAAAACCCTAGCGATTTTGGGTGACAATCTTGCTGAGATTGGTGGCAAAGAAATCGTGAGCAACAACAATGTGGTTAAAGTATCACTGGTGGGTGTTGGGATGCGTTCACATGCAGGCGTGGCAAGCAAAATGTTTGAAACACTGGCAGAAAACAACATCAATATCCAAATGATTTCTACCAGCGAAATCAAAATCTCGGTACTGATTCAAGAAGAACAACTGGAAAAAGCGGTTAAAGCGCTACATACCGCTTTTGGTCTTGACCGTGAAGACGGTGAAAGCAAGGTTGCTGGATTATAAGAAATTTGTAATTCTCCACAAAAACAAGGTTAATATCCGCGTTTTGCGGGTGTTAACCTTTTTTTTATTTCAGCATTTCGTTTATAATGGCATCTCGTTTATTGGGCACAAACGCAACTGACCCCTCAATGCCTATTTTGACTGTTGGCAAATAGCCGCCAAGCATGATGAGTTGGCTTAAATTATGCCCTTGCAGTCTGTCTTTAACGTATCATTGGGCAATGATACATGATAATATATTTGACGAATTTAGCTAATTTATCGTTGAATCATCATAGGACATTGATGGTACTTGTTGCGACATAAGGAGTGTGACGCATGTTAATTTTGACTCGCCGTGTTGGCGAAACGTTAATGATAGGTGACGAAGTGAGTGTCACCGTACTGGGTGTAAA
Organism: Moraxella sp. CTOTU46934; assembly: GCF_031979465.1. Classification (NCBI taxonomy): domain Bacteria; kingdom Pseudomonadati; phylum Pseudomonadota; class Gammaproteobacteria; order Moraxellales; family Moraxellaceae; genus Moraxella; species Moraxella sp. CTOTU46934. The sequence goes on along the minus strand of NZ_DALZEG010000006.1, from coordinate 5,897 downwards.
AGGTAACCAAGTCAGACTGGGCGTCAATGCGCCAAAAGACATTGCCGTACACCGTGAAGAGATTTATCAAAGAATTCTGCATGAACGGACTGGGCATGAACGCATGGGTTATGAGAATCACCCAGTCGATTTTGCCGCCCATGATAGAATGGGTCAAGACCGCAGTGGTTTTGGGGCAGCCAGTCATGAGGCCTTTCCCCAAGAGCGCAGTAAACCCTCTCAACCACGCAACAGCGGTCAGCAAATGCGTCATTTAGAAAACCGTGTGGAAAACCGCGGTTTTGGTCAGACCAACAATAATTTTAACCCAGCGTTTGATCCGTTTGAGGACGATTATTTTAATCGTTAATGACGGTCGCTATTTTGACTTTTGGAGTAACTATGAGCGCTATTGATAAGCTAGAACTATCAAAACTATTAGCTAAACTAGAAAACAAATCGCTAGATTTTGCTTCCGTGCTAGCTATCATCGATAGTTACTATGACTATCGCCCAACTGAGTTTAACAATGGCGAAGTGCACAATGCGGCGGGTGACAATGAAGGCAGTGCGAAAGTATTCGGCTTTGCCCTACTCAACCATTTGACCCAACAAGATACGCTAAAACTGTTTGCTGAGCACTATGACAGTGTTAAAGCAGAACCAAAAGGTACAAACCATGCCAATATCCGTAACTTTAGCTTTTTTGGCTGGCAAGGCTTTTTGATGCAGCGTAACTGTTTAACGCCAAAAGCGGCATAAGCTCATCGAAAATACTTAATTCTTAAAATCTAACCGTTTTTTGCGTCAAACAAGGCAGCCGATGGGTTGCCTTTTTTTATGCAATGTTTTTTATTTTAAAGAATAGTTTTGATTTTAAAGAATAGTTTTGAGAGACTTATTGGTTATTGGTTATTGGTTATTGGTTTGCCCTTAACTGCTCGCGCATTTGTTTTTTTTGCTCACGACGATGGCGAAAAAAATCCTGCAATAACGCGCGACTTTGCTCTGCCATTACGCCTTGTTTTACGGTCAAAAAATGATTATAAAACGCCACTTGGCTAAAATCTTGCTGGCTGACAATCATGCCCGCTTTCGGCTCTGTCGCTGCAAATACCAAGCGCGACACTCTGGCGTGAATAATCGCTCCTAGACACATGGTGCAAGGCTCAAGCGTGACAAACAGCTCACAATCCGCTGGCAGACGGTAATTATCAAAATATTGACATGCTCGCCTTATTGCCACTATTTCGGCGTGGGCCGTGGCATCATGACTTAAAATTGGTTGATTGTAGCCTTTGGCGATGATGGTGCCTTGATGCACAATCACCGCACCCACTGGCACTTCCCCCAGCTGTCCGCCCTCGGCTGCAACGTCAAGCGCCGCTTGCATAAAGGCATAATCGGTGTCACAAAAGTCGCTGTCACAAAAGCCTGTTTTACAACAGTTATCCTCACTTGCATTCATTTATGATACCACCCAAACTACTGTGGCAATTGCCAATCTATCGGGCTTTTGCCGTGAGCCATCAGATAATCATTGGCTTTGGAAAAAGGGCGCGTGCCAAAAAAACCACCCCGATTGGCGCCAAGCGGTGATGGATGCGTGCCTGTAATGATTAAATGCTTAGATGTATCAATAAAACGGCCTTTTTTCTGTGCGTAACTCCCCCATAGAATAAAGACACAGTGCTCGCAGTGCTGATTGACAGCCTCAATCACCGCATCAGTGAACGTTTCCCAGCCAATACGCTGATGACTGCCCGCCTGCCCTGCTTCTACGGATAACATACTGTTGAGTAGCAGCACCCCTTGAGTTGCCCAATGGGTCAAATCGCCATGTTTTGACGGGGCGATACCCAAATCGGCGGCAAGCTCTCGTAAAATATTTTGTAGACTCGGGGGTTTGGGGATAGCTTTGGGCACGGAAAAGGATAACCCCATTGCTTGTCCCGCGCCATGGTACGGGTCTTGACCCAAAATCACTACTTTAACCTGCGACAAAGGCGTCAAATTAAACGCATTGAACATTTGACTACCCGAGGGATAAATCACTTTTTGCGCATGATATTGATCTCGCAAAAACTGGCGAATCTTATCCATATTGCTGCTCGTTAGTTCTGTCGCCAAGGCGTGCTTCCAATCGTCCGGCATTTTGACATTGGCTAAAATTTGTTGTTGTTCAGGCGTTAATGTTTTCATGGTTTATCTGCTATCAAAAAATTATAAAAAAAGCCAAAGAATTTCTTGGCTTTATTGTAGCAAATAATTGTCATCAATAACTGCAACACTTTGATGTTGTTTACTCTATACCGACTGATTATTCTGTGAAGGTTTGACGTAGGGTAAAATCGTCTAATTTGACCGCTTCACGGCTGGTTTTTTCAGTGGGGGGAATTACTTGCGCTTCGCCTGTCACTACCGCTTTACCCTCTTGATTAGTCACTTGGCAATCTAACACCACCCATTTTTTGCTATCGTCTTTACTTTTCACCGTCAAGGTCGCGGTTAAAGTATCATCGATATGCACAGGACGACGAAACGACAAGCTTTGGTTCAGATAAATTGTCCCCAAGCCTGGGAATTTGGTGCCAATCAAGGCTGATAATAGACCGGCTGTCCACATACCATGGGCAATCACGCCTTTAAACTGGCTTTGCTCGGCATACTCACTATCGAGATGCGCAGGGTTGTAGTCATGGGTAACAAGCGCAAATGCTTTGACATCATCTGCGGTCACTTGGCGGGTCATGCTGGCAGTTTGCCCGATAGTTAATTCCTCATAGGTAAAATTACTAAAAATTGTCATTGTCCGTCCTTTTGTTTTTGTTGATTAATTTTATAAAAACCACGATTACAAAATCGTTTTGATGGTTTGACTATAGTTCGACTATAGCATAAATTTTTCAATTTTTTATGACAATGACTACGCATTCATCAACCCATCTGATTTTAATAATTACAAATTTTTTATCTTTTTGCTTGACTTGATGAACTGCTAATAAAATCAAGCGTCTAGCATTTTTGCAGAAAAATAGGCAAAAAATTGAAAAAAATACAAGCTAGAATTACAAATTTTTTTACGCTATATTGTGCGAAATAATAAAACAACCCCTAGATATAGTAGTTTTTTGCAAAATCTTGCAATAATACGGCAATGACTTTGCAATGTTACATAAGTGACGTGGCCTCGGCTCAAAAGCCGTCGTTAAAAGCGGCATACACACTCACTATACTTTCGGTTAGCTGTTTTACTTGGCATTTTTATCTCACCACCTCTCACTCAGCGCCTTTTTAATACATACAGATATGACGTTGATAAACAGGTAAAAAAAGGAACGTATTATGACTCGTACTGAAGATATCCTCGTGCAAAAACGCGATGGGCGTTTGGAAAAAATTGATTTGGATAAGATTCACCGAGTCATCGAGTGGGCAGCAGAAGGGCTCGATAATGTGTCTGTTTCGCAAGTAGAAATCAGCTCACACATCCAGTTTTATGACAAAATCACCACCAAAAGCATCCATGAAACCATCATTAAATCAGCCGCGGATTTGATTTCTGCAGCAACACCTGACTATCAGTATTTGGCAGCGCGATTGGCAATTTTTCATTTACGCAAAATCGCGTTTGGTCAATTTGAGCCACCGCATTTGTTTGACCATGTCACCAAACTGACCCAAGAAGGTCGTTACGATGCGCATATTTTGCAAGACTTTAGCAAAGAAGAATTTGATATACTCAATGACTATATTGACCACAACCGTGATTTAAGCTTTGCGTATGCCGCCGTCAAACAAATGGAAGGCAAATATTTGGTGCAAGACCGCGTCACCAAACAAGTCTTTGAAAGCCCCCAATTTTTGTATATGCTCGTTGGTATGTGTCTGTTTGCCAGTTACGACAAACAATATGACAAGGCCGCGCGATTAGATTATATCAAGCGCTTTTATGACACCACGTCTACTTTCAAAATCTCACTGCCAACGCCAATCATGTCGGGCGTGCGTACCCCATCGCGTCAGTTTAGTTCATGTGTACTTATTGAATGTGATGATAGCTTAGATAGTATCAATGCCACCACCAGTGCCATCGTGCGTTACGTGTCACAGCGTGCCGGTATTGGTGTCAATGCGGGTCGTATTCGCGCATTAGGTAGCCCAATTCGTGGCGGTGAAGCGCAGCACACCGGCTGTATTCCTTTTTACAAACTATTCCAAACTGCCGTTAAATGCTGCTCACAAGGCGGTGTGCGCGGTGGTGCAGCGACCTTGTTCTACCCTATTTGGCATTTGGAAGTGGAAAATCTGCTGGTGCTCAAAAACAACCGCGGTGTAGAAGACAACCGTGTTCGCCACATGGATTATGGCGTGCAAATCAATAAAACCATCTATCAACGTTTGATTAAAAATCAAAACGTGACCCTGTTTTCACCATCGGATGTGCCAGGTTTGTACGATGCTTTCTTTGCCGATCAAGCCGAGTTTGAGCGTTTGTATGAGCAATATGAGCAAGATGACTCCATTCGCAAACGCAGTGTGCCCGCGCAAGAGTTGTTTAGCCTGATGATGCAAGAGCGTGCCAGCACAGGTCGTATCTATGTGCAAAACGTTGACCATTGCAACACCCACAGTCCGTTTGACCCAAGTGTCGCGCCAATTCGCCAATCCAACCTATGTATGGAAATCGCGCTACCGACCCAACCGCTTGACAACATCAATGATGAAAACGGTGAAATCGCCCTTTGTACGTTATCAGGGATTAACTTGGGTGAAATCAACCAATTAGAAGACATCAAAGAGCCAGCGGAACTGATCGTGCGTGCGCTAGATGCCTTGCTTGACTACCAAGACTATCCGGTTATCGCTGCTAAAAATGGCTCTATGAAACGCCGCACGCTGGGTATTGGTGTCATCAACTATGCCTATTATCTTGCCAAAAACGCTACCAAATATTCAGATCCTACGGCGCTCGGTTTAACCCATCGCACTTTTGAAGCCTTACAATATTATCTGTTGGTGGCGTCCAATAAACTGGCTAAAGAGCAAGGCGCGTGTCCTGCATTTGGCGATACCACGTATTCACAAGGTATTTTACCGATTGATACGTATAAAGCAGACATTGATGCGATTTGTAATGAGCCGCTACAACTCGACTGGGAAGCGCTGCGTCATGATATCAAAACCCACGGTCTTCGCAACTCAACCTTGACCGCCTTGATGCCATCAGAAACCTCTAGCCAGATTGCTAACGCAACTAATGGCATTGAGCCACCTCGTGGTCTGGTCTCTGTCAAAGCGTCAAAAGACGGTATTTTAAAACAAGTGGTGCCTGAGATTGATAAGCTCAAAGATCAATACGAGCTATTATGGCAAATGCCAAATAACAAAGGTTATTTGAGTCTTGTGGCAATTATGCAAAAATTCATTGACCAAAGTATCTCAGCGAATACCAACTACGACCCAACCAAGTTTGAAGATAGCCGTGTACCGATGAAGGTGATGATTCAAGACTTGTTGATGGCGTATAAATTGGGCGTTAAAACACTGTACTATCATAACACCCGTGATGGCGCAAATGATGCCCAAGACGACCTAGAAAATGGCTGTGCTGGCGGCGCTTGTACGCTTTAGTTTACTTAATAATTATCAAGTACTTTTAAAAATGAATGGTTTAGGTAGATTATTTTTAATCGGCTATTTAAAGGATAAGTAATGTTAGTTAAGTATTTAGGGACGATTTTGAACACTGAAGGACATACTTATGCACGTTCAGATTTTTTAGAAAATGGTCTTTTTAGAATAACTCAACCAAAGTATCTGAATGATAAAGGAAGTGAAGCAAGATTTTATCCATATTTTGAGAACCTGTTCACGATTAAAAAATATGCTAGGATAAGCCACATAATCGATTAATA
>NZ_DALZEG010000005.1:0-153401 GCF_031979465.1 Moraxella sp. CTOTU46934 | reverse complement strand
TGTGGTTCGCCCATGTGAGAGTAGGTCATCGTCAGCTCCCTATTCCAAAACACCCTCTTTATTCGTTTAAAGGGGGTGTTTTTTTGCTTTGTGGGTTTGCAACAATCTAAGTTATGAATATTGGTAATTAAAAAATTGGGATGAAAGCCTTCTAATAAAGGCTTCCATTTCAAACATCTATGCCAAAATTAATCGATTTTTTCTACATTAACTTTCATATCTTTTAACTCAAATGGCGCGAAGAAAGTCGCAAAAGCAACATCCGCAGCATCCCTTCCATAACCTAAAATCACACGACCGCCTTTTGGCGCAGATTGCGTGGCGTCAAATGTGTACCATCGATCGCCAATAAAAACCTCATACCATGCATGTAAGTCCATTGGGTCAAGTTGATATAAGTAGCCAACCACCATGCGAGCCGGCATATCTAATGCCCGTGATAGACTGATGCCCAAATGGGCAAAATCACGACAGACGCCTTTTTTATGCTGCCACGTATCTAGTGCTGTGGTCTCTGCTGTACTGCTACCATATTGATAAGTAAAGTTTTGGTAAATATAGTTGCAAATTGCCGCTGCTTTGTCATAACCGTCGGCAAAATCTTGGGTTATCATTTGGGCTTCTTGAAGTAGAAATTCTGGCAGACAATAGCGACTGGGTAACAAATATACCATTGTATCTGAAGGCAGTTGCTCAATCGGTGTTTTTGGCATACCGGGTGCGACGTCTATCCATTCGCTAGTATATAGCTCAACTGTTAGGCTAACTTGGTAATCCCCCATCGGAAATAAAACCCTGTCACATAAGTTACCAAAATTGTCGTTATAGCTTGTAACTGGTAAGGGTGGCGTGACTTGCCATTCTTCTTGAGTGATGTGCTGTGCTAACCCTGATTGCGGTCGTAGTAGAAACACCGCAGGGGTTGGCTGAGAAAAGTGATAATCGAGTTGGCAAGTGGCGCGTAATTTCATCATAGATTCTTCATCAAATAAGGTGACAACACTAACTAAAAAATGCAAGGTGGAGTGATTGCTGCAAAAAAATAGCAGAAGGCTTAGAATTTATGCCATTATCATTAAAATGGCAATCAATATTTATAGATTTTATTTGCACTTAAATTCGCATGATTCAAAGCTTGTTTATCAACGGCTATCAATGCTCGCGGCAGTAGATATTGTGAAAATTCTAGGATTAATCTATGGTAGAATGAGAAAATTTTTATAACCCATTACCATCATGACATCACCTAGTTCAAATCAGCGTCCTGATAAGTTTGCTAGCCATTTAGCCAACCATTTAGATGGGTATGCCGCGCAGACCAAGGGAAAAACGGGTCTCAAACGTATCATCAATGCCGCAGGTTACTCGAAAGATGGTTTAGTTGCGGCATATCAAAATGAAGCGGCTTTTCGACAGGTTGCATGGCTCAATAGCATTTTATTAGTTGTGCTGATTTTTTTACCTTTTATGATGCCGATTAAAATGATACTGGTGTTTTCATCGTTTTTTTCTCTCATCGTTGAGTTGTTTAATACCGGTATTGAAGCGTCAATTGACCATACATCGACAGAACATCATCCGTTGGCAAAAATTGGTAAAGATGTAGGTTCTGCCGCGCAACTATTAGCCTTGACGATGCTGTTTTTGTTATGGATGATGGCGTTATATACAACTTTTATTAATTTCTATTAATCAATGATGGGCTAAGTTTGCAATTGAGTAGACCAATTTTCTATGAGCATCTATATCGGAACCGGGGGATACAGTGATACGGATTTTTTGGGAATCCTATATCCTGCTGACACCAAAAAAACCGAATTTTTAACCGAGTATAGTCGTCATTATGCCACTGTTGAAATCAATAGTAGCTTCTATGCGCCTTTAGGTCGAAAAGCGTATGAAGGTATGCTCAAAAAATCCAACGGAAAGCTAAAATTTTCGATTAAGATTCACCAAGATTTTACCCACCGATTAACCGCCACTGCAGAGACCGCGCAAGCTTTTTTGCAGGCGATTGAACCTATCTTGACGGCAGATTGCTTGGCTGCGTTATTGATTCAATTTCCGCATGGTTTTGATAGAACGGTGGCACATCGTCAGTATTTGGCAACCTTGACCAGTTGGTTTGATGGGTTACCATTGGCGATAGAGTTTCGCCACCAAAGCTGGCATATCCCGCAAGTTTACGCCAGTTTTCAGCAGCAAAATTTGATTTGGTGTAGTGTGGACTACCCAAATATTCATGGTTTACCGCCCAGTCGGCTGTTGTTTACTAGCCGCATCGGTTATTTACGCATGCATGGGCAAAACTTAGACTGGTGGGATGCCCATTCGGCGGCTGAGCGGCATGATTATCGCTACAGTGATGCAGAAATGCAGGCTTGGGCAAAGACGATTGCTAATCAACAGGCCAATTTTGATACCTTGTATATTTACTTTGAAAATACGGTAAAAGGTCACGCGGTGTATAATATTGAGATGCTCACACAAGCGCTCATAACCGAAGGTATGGCAGTCGTCAGTCCTTTGGTAGCGAATGATGAATAACTAAACAGCCGCTATCAACAAAATCATTCACTTGAAAATATAATTTTTGCTATCATAAACAGTTTTACTTTTCATTATTTAAATTTCTAATTTGGAAGCATGGTTAAGCGGTATGACTGATTTTGCGATTGGACAACGTTATCTGTCGGATACAGAGAATGAATTGGGGCTGGGCGTCGTCGTGCTCGTTGACGAACGCTGCGTGCATATTTTGTTCCCGCAAAGTGAAGAAACGCGTGTGTATGCCAAGACATCGGCGCCTTTGTCGCGTGTGACTTTCAAAGTCGGGGATACCATACATGACCAAGATGGCGCATCGTATGTGGTCAGCGATTTTGAAGAAACCAATGGCGTCTATAAATACTCGGTTGAAGGTCATGACCGTGCGATTATGGAAACCCGCCTTGCGGCTAATATTAATTTAGCAAAGCCACTTGAGCGCTTGCTCGCCAGTCGTATTCACCAAAATGATTGGTACGAACTGCGCCAAGAGCTACTGCGTACCCAAGCCTATTTGGCGTCTCATCCACTAAGAGGCTTGATGGGTGCGCGTGTCGATATCATTGAGCACCAGCTGTATATCGCCCATGAAGTAGGTAAACGTATCGCGCCGCGCGTATTGCTTGCTGATGAAGTAGGGCTTGGCAAGACGATTGAAGCGGGTCTGATTATTCATCAGCAATTAATTACCGGCAAATCTGAGCGTATTTTGATTTTGGTACCGGATAGTTTGCAGTACCAATGGATGATTGAAATGCGTCGCCGTTTTAATCTTGAGTTTGCGATTTTTGATTTGGTTAGAACCGCAGCGATTGCAGAGCATGACCCTGAGCAAAATCCTTTTACCACTGAGCAGTTGATTATTGCCAGTATCGATTTGCTACTTGACCATGAAGATTTGCATGAAAAAGCCTTGGAAGCGGGGTTTGATTTGCTGGTTGTGGATGAAGCGCACCATCTGCATTGGGACAGTGAGCAGGGGGGTAATGACAAATACGATTTGGTTGAAGATTTGGCTGAACAAACCGCAGGTGTTTTGTTACTCACAGCAACCCCTGAGCAGTTAGGTTTAGAAAGCCATTTTGCGCGGTTACGATTGTTAGATCCCAATCGTTTTAATGATTTAGACGACTTTATCGATGCAGAAGAAAATTTTGCGCAAACCGCAGCAATTGCTGAGGTGCTATTGAGTGACCAATCGCTATCAGATAACCAAAAATCAGCGTTAGCTCAGTTGTTAGGTCACGACATCAGTGATGACGAGCAAGGTCGTGCGCGCGCCATCAATGAATTGTTAGATCGTCATGGTACTGGTCGTGTGCTATTTCGCAACACCCGTGAGAGCGTGTCTGAGCTTATTTCTGGCTTCAAAGGTCGGCGCTCAATGGCGTATCCGCTGCCGCTACCGATAAGTTGGCAAGACAGTTATCACACCCAAGGTAAATTGCGCGAACAATTATGGCCAGAAGAGTTACAGCCCGATGGCAGTTGGCTGGAACAAGACCCGCGAGTGCCTTGGTTGGTTGATTTGCTTAAAAACACCTTAAAACATCAAAAGGTGCTACTGATTGCGCGCAGTGGGGCAACGGTTGAGAGTTTAGAGGCAGTATTACGATTGCATGCGGGCATTAAAACCGCGATTTTTACTGAGCAGATGACCCTACTGGAGCGCGACCAAGCGGCTGCGTATTTTGCCGATATTGAAGGCGCGCAAGTATTGTTGGCGTCTGAAATTGGCTCTGAGGGGCGTAATTTTCAGTTTGCCAGTGATTTGGTGTTGTTTGATTTGCCCGCCAATCCTGATACATTAGAGCAGCGGATTGGCCGCCTTGACCGTATCGGTCAGCAAAACGAGATTACCATTCATGTGCCTTTTGTCGAAGGCACGGCAACTGAACGTATGTACCGCTGGTATAACGAAGCGCTAAACATTTTTAACCAAATCTCACCCACGGCGCAAACCGTTCAAGAGCAGTTTATTGTGGATTTAAAACCGCTACTTGAAGGGCAAAAAGTCGAAGATGAGGGTCAAGAAATTACGTTAGATCAGTTGATTGAAGAAGGCAACGCCCAGCGCATCGCACTAGAAGCAGCCATGCAAGCAGGGCGTGACAGACTGCTTGAATATAATTCTTGTCGCCCGCGTGTGGCCAGTAAAATCGCTTACACCATGCGTGATTTTGATGATACCCACATGTTGCCACGTTTGTTTGAACGCTTTATGTCGTCCATCAATATGGAATATAGTGGACAGCGTGATGGCTCATTGATGCTGCATCCGAGCGATGAAGTGCAAGTGCAAGGACTGGCCGTACCTGAAGATGGTATGACCTTGACCTTTGAGCGTGACCAAGCGTTACTACGCGAAGACATGGAATTTATGACTTATGAGCATCCTTTGATGCAAAGTATCTTTGAAACGGTCAACGCAGGCACGTTTGGTAATACCACGGTTGCAACTTTACAAAGTAATGCCATGCCTGAAGGACTGGTATTGGTCGAAGTCAATTTTCGTGTTGAAGCGATTGCGCCAAAGCTACTTAATTTACCCGCATTTTTGCCAAAGCCGCTCATTCGGGTGTTTTTAAGCCAGCAAGGGACTGATTTTAGCGATAAAATTGCGCCTGATATGATTGTGTCGCATATTCATCGTTTGGATAAAACCCGAGCGCGTCAAGTCATCAAAGCGCGTAAAGACATCATCGAAGTGCGCTATGAGCAAGCAGTAACATTGGCAAACCAGCAATTACCTGCGATAAGTGAGCAAGCCAAAGAGGTATTTAATCAGCGCTATGAGCGTGAAGTGGAGCGCCTGCAATATTTGCAATCCATCAATCCGAATGTACGAGACGCAGAAATCAATCAATTAAAACGTTTACAAGAACAGGGCTTACATGCCCTAGGTCATTTATCCTTAATCCCTGATAGTATCCGTGTGCTAGTCGCCGTCAAGCCCGCTTAATTGTTGTTTTGAATTTAGGTTAATTTAGGTTAAAGGTCAGCTTATATTAGGCTGACCTTTGTTATATTTTTGCATTTTCCATTTTGTGGTTAAGACTAGTTGTTAGGTTTAGTTATCATGTCTAGTTAGCAAAGCTAGTTATTTACACCTCAGGATTCACCACACTCATACTAAATTTAAGTCCGATACTAATCAGTACAATCGCCAGCGGCAACAGCACCATTGCAATGCGTTGGGTTTTATGCCTGACAGGCGGCTCCTTACTGACTTTAGATAATAAAAAACATAGCATACCCGCGACCAATGTCAAAATCCCTAGACCTAAACAAAGAAAACCTAAATAATTCATCTGTTTACCCATTGCCTATACTGATATGTTTGACGGGTGTAAATTACACAATACGACCCATCGATATTTGTTGAAACACGATTGTTGCCTCAGACAACTTTGATTATAATCTAACAAGACTCATAGGACATGAGATTTATTTTTAGCTGCAATACAAGGATGGTGATATGAGTGGCTCACCAATACAGGCTTTGGACATACAACATCTACACCACCCCCCGTTTGATACACTAAGCGCTCAGCAGCGAACCCATCTGCAGCAGCACAGTAAAATCGTCTATTTGGACAACTTACAGCCTATACCCACTGGATGGCAAGGGGATTTTTTTATTATCCTTAAAGGCTTTGTTCATCAATTACAAGGTGATGCGTTGATTTCTACCTTAAATGCAGGCGATTGGTTTGATACTAAGGTCAGGCAAAACGGTGTGTTCAACTTTATCACCCAGCAGCAAAGTCTGATGTACCGTATCGATGGGCAAGTGCTAAGCGCAATCACCGAGCAAAATCCCACCTTAAAAAACGCCTTGTTTGCCGATGTCGCTGCCCGTCTCAACCATCACCAAGCCCGCCTTGCCCAAAGTGAAAGTCAAAAACTGCTATATCAACCGATTGCCAATTTGGGACAGCATATCAAACCGCCGCATTTTGTCGATGATACGGCAACCCTATACGATGCCACGATGGCGATGAACCAATTCGACATCAAGCATATTTTGGTTAAGTCTCAAGCGCGAATGACCGAAGCAGAGCGTGACAAACTCATCGTACAAGGCGTTGAAAAATCCACCATCGCAGCGTATGTCGAGCGCATCGGTATTTTTACCCAAACCGATGTGTGCCGAGCGATTGGACAAAAAGTTGATTTTGCCAGCACGCCTGTGTTGGACTTTACTAATTTTAAAATGCATACCGTGCATCAATCGCAAGATGTGAGTGAAGCCTTGCTGACCATGCTACAAACTCGTACCCACCGTTTACCCATTATTGACAGTCAAGGTCAAATCATTGGGATTTTGGGACAAACCGAATTACTGAGCTTTTTAACCAACCATTCCAATCTTATCGTCGCTCGTATTGAGCAAGCGCAGAGCTTAGAGGATGTTGCGGTGGCGGTGGAATTGATTGGTAAATTTATCCGTGAGCAGCACGCCAGCGGCATCAAAATCCATGTTATCAGCCGTATGGTGCAAAGCTTGAATTTACAAGTGTTCGCCAAGGTATGGCAGCTGATTGTGCCTGCTATCACCTTCTACAATACCTGTCTGTTTGTGATGGGCTCAGAAGGGCGTGGTGAACAAATCTTGCGTACTGACCAAGACAACGCGCTAATTATCCGCAATGGTTTTAAAGATGACAATCTGCCCAGCTATGCCGCGCAGTTCAATGAGGCATTGGCGAATATGGGTTATCCCTATTGTGATGGCAAGATTATGCTTAGCAACGAGCGTTGGCGAAAAACTTCAACTGCCTTTGAAAAACAAATCACCGCATGGTACGTGAGTGGCAGTAGTGAAGATATGATGTGGATTGCGACCTTAGTCGATGCGCATTTTGTTTGCGGCGATATTAAGCTCTTTGAGCAGCTGCAAAAACATTGGCAAGTCAGCGCGAAAAATGTGGCGACTAGCAACTTTATCAACCGTTTTGCCAAACCAATTTTGCAATTTGGCGATAGCAGTGGTTGGTGGCAAAAATTTGTCGGTGGCAGTGAGACTGATATTGACCTAAAAAAAGCAGGGATATTCCCGATTGTCCATGGCGTGCGAGCCTTGTCACTGGAATATCATATCACTGATACCAACACCAGAAACCGGCTGCAGCAGCTGGCACAGCAACACGTGCTAGATGATACCATGGCGCAAAATCTGGCAGAAGCACTGGATTTTTTTATGGCAAAACGACTGGATGTGGCATTGACCACACAAGATAGAACAGCGCGAGTGGTAAATCCCAATCACTTATCAGCCCTAGAAAAAGACTTGTTAAAAGAATGTTTGGCGATGGTCAAAGATTTTAAAACCTTTATTACCCATCATTATCGCCTAGATATTTTTTAATTAAAGATATTTTTTAACGAAATAGATAGTGTTAATTGCCTAGAGAAAAACCATGTTTCATCGCATCAAAAATCTGTTCGACGGTCAAAAACTTGAGCGACAAAAACAGCGGCTCAGCAAGCCGGAGTACGCTTATCTGTTTGATAACCCGCTATCTAAAGTCCCCAATGAGTGGGTGAGCCTAGATCTAGAAATGACCGGGCTTAATGCCAAACAAGATTATATTTTAAGTGTCGGTGCAGTACGGGTACGCAAAGAAAGTGACGGGTTTGTGATTGATACCGATAGCGCGCTGTCCTTGGTATGCCGTCCGCCTGTGATGCCCACCGATGACACCATTGTGATTCACGGATTAAGACCGATAGATGTCGACAATGGCTTATCGTATGACGAGATGCTCACCCAATTATTGCCCATGCTTAAAAACCGTCCGATAATTGGGTTTTGTGTGGACATGGATATGGCGTTTTTAAATGCCATTGCCAAACCGTTTTTAGGGGTGGAACTGGCTAATAAACTTGTCGATGTTAGTCGCTTGTATCAACAAAATCAGCATCGACATGACCCCAGCCAAGTTGGGCAGTTACCACACCTCAATCAACTGCTAGAAGAATACCAAATCCCGCGATTACCTGCCCATAATGCCCTCAATGATGCCATCATGACTGCCATGTTATTTACCCATCTAATGAAGTCATAGCAGGCTTATGAAGTCATAAAAGCTAATCGTCATAAAAGATAATAGGCATAAAAAAACTCTCATCATGAGAGTTTTTTATTTAAAGATGACTTTATTTTTTACTGGGAGCGGCGTCTGCGCCTTTTGGCTTGATGCCTGCTTCCTCAGTTAATTGCATCAACATGGTACGGGCTTCTTCAGCAGATTTTTGCGCTTTTTCCATTGACTTAGCAATTTCTGGATTGGTCTCTGGGGTTGCCGTTGGTTTTTTGATTAAAGCCGCCGTACCGGCACGGCTATTGGTAATACTTTCAACCATTTTATCGCGGGTTTGTGCGACACGGGGGTCATTAAATTTTAATTTGTTAAGCGTGGCTTTTTGCAAATCTAACTGTGCCACCACTTCTTTAAAGAAAGCTTGTTGGTCAGCAGGCGTTTTGGCGTTTTGCATTTTTTTTGCCATTTCTGCTTGTTTGGCTTGGGTATTGCGGTCAAGCTCGTTTAAGGTTTTAAATAGCTGAGTCAAATCTGCTTTTAGGGCAAGATTAGGGGCCGCAGCCGCGGCATTATTGGCGGCAACTGTAGGCGCGCTGCTAACGTTGGCGGTTTTTTCTGCAGTCGCTGGCGTGGTGACAGTTGTCGTGGCTGACGAAGCAGCGGTGGTAACGGCAGCACTAGCAGGCGCGCTAGAGGTGGCTTGGGATGCTACCACAGGTGCGGTAGTCGTAGAGGTTGATGTGGTGGTGGTCGTCGTTGCAGAAGCGGTGGTGGTTGCGGCTTTATCATCTTTTTTTGAGCATGCAGATAACGCTAGCACAACACTGATAGCGCCTATAGTCATGGCAGAGGTGGCGATAGATTTGTTTAACATAGAGTTTTTTTAACCTAAATAATTTTTTAATCTAAATAGCTTTAATCTAAATAATTTTTCACCCAAAACAATTGGGGTCAGCGTTCTCGATTGAAACCCAAAACGGCAATAGCAGTGACTGAAATGTGGCAATTAGGCGACAGTTTAGCAAATATCTGAAAATTGAAATGTAGAGAATTGCAACAGAAGGCTACGGCAGTTTGTCTAAATGCCTTAATTTTAGCCGATTTGCTATGAAATCAGGTGGATTTTTATGGCAAAAAGCGATAAGGTGGCAGCTTATTTTGCCTAATTTATTTTTGCCTAATAAGATTCGATACCTAGTATAGATTCGTCACATTGTTGCTGTTGTTATGAAAAATTCGCGCCAATCCGTGGGTCTGCAAACCTGCGCTACTCAATTATTGTCTTTAAAAACGGGTTTATTGCTAGGGATGGCTTGTCTGTCCTTGGTGGGTCATACGTCAGATACCACACAAGTCCAGCCGCCAATACCCACTGACCCAGTGACCGAGCAAAGCCATGCAGTCATGGGGCAGCGCGATCCAGTCAACAAGCTACCTGAAACGATTCAGGCCAAACTTGCCCAAGCCAATATTCCGACCGATAGCCTGAGCATGGTGGTACAACCGCTAACGGACAATGCACAAAATGTAGCATCGACTGCGCCCCAAAAGCCTTTGTTTAGTTATAACGCTGATGTGCCACGTACCCCTGCATCTACGCAAAAACTGATTCCCACTTATGTGTCGCTTGATAGTTTGGGCAAAGACTTTGTTTGGCAAACCAAATTGTATCAGCATGGTTTTGTGTGGAAAGGCACGCTTTATGGTGATGTGATTGTGCAGGGCAGTGGCGACCCAAAACTGGAAAACGAGCGCTTGTACCAGCTGCTTGCCATGATCAAAGCACAGGGTATTAAGCAAGTACAAGGCAATTTAATCATCGATAATCAGCAGTTTCAAGGGGTGGATTTTGATGTTAATGCGTTTGATGGTAAAGGGTTACGCCCTTATAATGCCCAGCCCAATGCTTTATTAACCAATTTTGGTACGGTGGAAGTGGATTTGGTGCCAATAGCAAAACCTAATGCAATAGCAGCTATCAAACCTGCTAAGGCATCCGCTAGTGGTAGCAGTGCTACTACTTCGAACACATCTGACCTTTATAACGAAGCGGCAAATCTTGAGCAAATCCAAAGCAAACCTTCGATTAATCCCAAAGACGTAGCCGCGTATCAAGTCAGCCTAAAGCCTGCGCTGGCAAACTTTACTATGCCTACAACACTTAAAGCCAGTCAAGCTCCTTGCAATAGCAACCAAGATGATTGGATTGGGACATTGACGTCCACAGGATTGAGCTTTCACCAAACCGCGTCCGCCTTTTGTGGTGAGCAAAAGCGCTATCTGACGTTTCCTGATGGAGATGTACTGGTTAAACAACAAATCATCGCCGACTGGCAAAAAATCTTGCCAAATTTTACAGGGAACATTGAATTTGCCAACCCTGCAGTGCCCTATATGCAGCAAGCCAAGGCGATACCGCAAGCGCTACCTTGGTATATTCGCTTATACCTAAAATACTTTGGCAAACCCTTGACCCCAAAATTGGTGGGCTATGTCGCCTCCAATCCATTGCATGAGCAAATCAAAGACATCAATCAGCACTCCAACAATGTGATGACAGAACAAATCGCCTTGTCGCTACCGCTGTATGCCGACAAGCAGCGTATCAGCACTTATCCAAAAACCTTTGCCTACATCCACCAGTGGTGGCAACAAAAGCTGCCCCAAGCACAGCCCCCTGTGATGACTAGAGCCTCAGGTTTATGCCGTGATTGCCGCGTGGCGCCCAATAGTATGTTAGCGCTGCTAACTCTCGCCTATCATTCACCCAATTTTACGGTTTATCGTGATTCGTTGGGCGTGGCAGGCGAGTCGGGTACCATCAAAGCGCTCAAACTGCGCCAGCCAAATAACCCTGCCATTGGGCATGCTTGGATCAAAACAGGCACGCTCGATAATGTCACCAGTATGGCAGGCTATGTTCAAGGCAAATCAGGAAAATGGTATGCAGTGGTTGGGATGATTAATGCCGACAATGTCAAAAATAATAGCAATGCCAAAGCTGTGCTCGATGAAATGCTAGCGTGGACAGCGCTGCAGTAATTGGTTTGTGGTTGATTGGCTATTTATCGTGAACATTAAAATACCAATCAATCTGGCGGTCAAATCCTATTTCCAGTAGGCTTGCGGTGATGCGCCCAGTCAAGCCCCATACGGTCTCGCCATCAATGATAAAGCTGGGTGATACCATCACTTGGCGACCCAAATCATACGCATAATCGATGGTCGGCTGGTGAATGAGCGTGGCTAAATCCGCCCAAAATAGCCTTGCAATTTCGCACATCTCTGGCACAAGGTTAACACTGGGTGGTATTACCCCTACAATCGGCTTGACAGGTCTGCCGCTTTTGGCAAATTGTAGGGGTAATTCGCCCAGCACAGTCACTTGACTGGGATGAATGCCGGTTTCCTCATGCGTTTCTCGTAAGGCGGTAGCTTGGTTGCTATCGTCTGTGTCTTCGCGTCTGCCCCCTGCAAATGATACTTCGCCGGCATGTTCTCGCATATCCGAAGCGCGCAACGAGTATAAAATTTTTGGCTCAGCTTCATTGGTAATGGCGATGAGTACCGAATACGGCTGCGGCGTGGGGTCGAATGGCAGTTTTGCAATTCGCTCTGCCAGTTGGGTCAGTAAGGGACTTTGAAATCTAGTTGTGGACATATTTTTTAATTCATCAAAATTTAATGGGCAATTTCGCAATGTTTATACGGCGCTTTGAGTTGACCGAATTTATCTAAAACTCATTGTCTATTGTCGATATCACTATCAAGCGGTAAAGCTGGCATAGCTGAGACAGGTTTTTGCATACTAGACTGGGTATGCAGCGCGTTACAACCTGCTAATAATCCCAAACTTAATACCCAGCTAAACACTAAGCTAAACTTGCTCATAATCGGCTGCTCAAATTATTTTTGTCATGTAAAAACCTGCAATCAATGCTACCATACTTAAAACGACTTTCATCTCACAAAACATAAAAATAATAGGAAAATACCATGCCTTACTGCCTGCAATGCGGTCATCTAGCCGAAACCAAAATCCCGCCGATGGACAGTCGTCCGCGCATCGTGTGTCCGTCTTGTGGCTACATCCATTACGAAAATCCCAAGGTCATCAATGGCTGTTTACTCATCCATGAAGGTAAGGTTTTGCTCTGTCGCCGCGCGATTGAACCGCGGCATGGTTATTGGACGTTGCCCGCAGGCTTTATGGAGCTTGGCGAGACCATGAAAGATGGGGGCAATCGTGAGTGTTTTGAAGAAGCCGAAGCTATCGGTAGTGCATTAGAGTTATATTGTCTATACGACATACCAGATATCGGACAGATTCATGTGATGTTTATCGGCTCGCTCAAAGATGGCAAATTTGGGGTGGGCATCGAGAGTCTAGAATGCGCGCTGTTTGCCGAAGAAGACATTCCTTGGGAAGACTTGGCGTTCCAAAATGTCATTGAAACACTGCAACATTATTTTGCTGACCGCAAAGCAGGGGCGACGCTCGGTAATTTTCCCATCCATCAGCAAGTGATTGTCAAAGACGTGCATTTGGGCGATTAACTGTCCATTTAAACGGCAAATTGTTAGCTAAAAAGATACGGGCGTAGCGCATAGGCTCTAAATATCTAGGCTCCAGATATTTAGGCTCCAGATATTTAGGCTCCAGATATTTAGGCTTCAAATATCTCCGCTCTAAATACCTACGTTCTAAATACAACAATGATTGCGCCGCTTTTTTTACTAGAAGTCAGCTTTTTAAAATTGCACGTATTCACCTTGATACAACATAGATATTTAAGCAGCAATGTTGATGTTTAATCAAAGGTTCGTGAATGACAAAACCCTCAAAAAAGTCACGCATATATCATTTTGTCGCTATAAAATCTTGCTACAATACTTGAGTGATATATATTCTATACTAAATAAAAACCACTATACTTATGGATGATGAGATTATTATGTCAACTAGAAAAACCATTTCCACACCTGCACAACCACCCCAGCCGGTAACTGATACTTCATCACCAATCACGGCGATAGAACCGCCAAACCCAAACCCCACTCAACCCACACCACAAGGCACGCCACCGCTCAAAGAACTGGTCAAACAATACGATAGCGTGTCATTGCTGCTGCAAGGTGGCGGTGCGCTTGGTGCCTACCAAGCAGGGATTTATGAAGGATTGCATAAACAAGGCATCAAAATCGACCGTATCTCAGGTATTTCAATCGGCGCGCTCAATACCGCCATCATCGCAGGTAACCGTCCAGAGAACCGCTTGGCAGCGCTGCAAGGGTTTTGGAACACCATCACCCATCGTAACTACACCCCTGCAGGGCTGAACATCTACCGTCAAACGGCCAATGAGCTAGATAAACTTAGCAAGATTGACATGGTAAGCCATTTTATGCCTTGGATATTTGAAAATGGCTTTTTAAAGCAGCAGCTGCGGGTGATGGAATCTACCGCTGAGGCTTGGCAAACCATGATTGAAGGACAGCGTGGCTTTTTTAAACCGCGTTATTTTGTGCCGTATGACACCACCCCCAATCACTTAAGCTATTACACCACCGACAAGCTGCGCGAAACCCTGGAGCGTTATTGTGACTTAAAACTGGTCAATGACGTCAATCGGATGAAAGTATCGGTGTCTGCGGTCAATGTGCGTAACGGTAACTTTGCCATTTTTAGCAATGAAAATGAAGAACTGCACTACGATCACTTTATTGCATCGGGTGCACTACCGCCAGGTTTTCCAGCGGTTGAGATTGATGGGGAGTATTATTGGGATGGCGGATTAGTGTCCAATACGCCGCTCAATGAAATCTTAAGCCATGAAGAGCACCTCAAGCAATTGATTTTCCAAGTGGATTTGTGGAATGCCAAGGGCACGGTGCCAGAGAATATGATGGAGATTGACGAGCGCATCAAAGACATCCAATATTCCAGCAAAACCCGCATGGTTACTGACTTTATGGCGCAAAAGTTGCGTTATACGCGCCTTATCAAAGAGTTACTTAAAATCATCGATGACGATGCTAAAGTTGATAAAGTTGAAGAACTGTGCGTCAATAAAGCCCGCGAAATGACAGAAGTCGGTGTCAAAAACGTGATTCATCTGATTTATCACAAAAAGACTTATGAGCGCGGCTATAAAGACTACGAGTTTAGTGGCTCGACCATGCAAGAGCACTGGGAAAGTGGTCTACAAGATATTGAGAACACGTTTCGCCACCCAGATTGGTTTATGCTACCTGAAACCGATGACATCTTTGTCAGCCATGATATTCACCAAAAACGCAAACGACTGGCACAGGTCAGTACCTTGCTAAAAAATCTTGAAGACTAGCAGTCGTTGTACGTTGAATCTTTACAAGCGGAAGGCTTACAAAAAGTCAAAAAAAGTGATGGTATCTAGCCATCACTTTTTTTATGAAAAATTACACCAAATTTGATAAGTCTAAAGTCAGCAATCGATCAATCGCCTCGCTGCTTTGTGCGATATCTGCAACCAATGCCATGCGAACATGGTTTTTGCCAGCGTTACCGCTGTTCTTTTGGTATGGGGGCATATCGCGAGATAGGTAACGCCCTGCAAGCGCATGGATATTTAGCTGCTCATAAATCACTCTGACAAACTGCTCATCATCTTGTACCGGCAACCAAAAATAAAAACCGGCATCAGGACGGCGTAGCGGTAATTTGTCTGACAGCTTGTCCATCCACAAATCAAACTTTTGGCGATATAGTTTGCGGTTTTCTTCCACATGGGCTTCATCTTGCCACGCGGTAATCGAAGCGAGCTGATGATGAATCGGCATCGCGCAGCCTTGGTAAGTGCGGTACTGGGCATACGGCGCTAGTAGCTTGGCATCACCTGCCACAAATCCTGAGCGCATGCCAGGTAGATTGGAGCGTTTTGACAGCGAATGAAACACCACGCAATTGGCAAAATCATCGCGTCCGAGTTTGGCGCAGACTTCAAGTAGTCCAATTGGCGGCGTATCAAAGTACAGCTCACTGTAGCACTCATCACTGGCTAGGATAAAGCCGTATTTATCCGATAGCTCAACCAGACGTTGCCACTGCGCCATATCCATCACTGAGCCAGTTGGGTTGTTTGGACTACACACAAAGACCAGTTGGGTCTTCTCCCAAACCTCGCTTGGCACGCTGTCATAATCACCGACAAAGTTATTGTCGGCGGTACAATTGACAAAATATGGCTGTCCACCAGCGAGCAGCGTCGCGCCTTCATAAATCTGATAAAACGGATTGGGCATCACTACGTAAGGTCGTTTGCTATCCTCACGGTCAAATGCCGCTTGTACAAAACTAAATAGCGCCTCCCGTGTACCCATCACAGGTAATACTTGGGTGTCGGCATTTAATTGTTTGACCTGGAAACGGCGCTGTACCCAATCGGCAATCGCTTGGCGCAGCTCGGGCAAACCGTTGGTGGTGGGGTAATTTTGAATTTTAGCCAGATTGTCTTTGATGACGTCTAGCACAAACTGTGGCGGCGTGTGCTGCGGTTCACCGATACCTAGTTTAATCGGGGCATAGTCTGGGTTTGGGGTGATGCCTTGTAGCAAGGTTGCCATCTTGGCAAACGGATAAGGATGCAAAAGCTGTAATTGCGGATTCATAAGGGGTTGGCTGTCCATATATGCGAGAGAGCTAATTTTAAAAACACTCTGATTTTAAAAATATTGGGGTGTTAAAAATACTGTGAAAAATGAGGTTACTTTACCCCGAATCGCTGAGTTTGCCAAGATTGAACCAAAAGTTTGCTAAAAGTTGATACCCAATTAACGTTTTGAACCATGAGCTTGGGTGATGTTCCGCTCAAAAAAATGGGTAAAGGTGAGTATCAAGGTAAAAAGGGTGGGGAAAAAGCAGGTGTTTACTATATCATGCACACTGCCTTGCCAGTACCAGTGCTTGTCGATTATAAGCTGGTCATGTCTGTCTAGCACTTCACCCATGCTGGCAGCAGCAATCACCGTGAATAAGGCAATAAGCCAACGATAGCGGTTATTTTTAAAAAGTAGACTTGTGATAAGAAATACCCCAATACCGACATAAATATGTAGGGCATCTCGCTCTAAGCCTGTGAAGCTAACGATATGGGTTTTGATGTCTTGGAATACGAAGTCGTACATAAAGTTTGATTTTGATTGAAAAGTTGGCAGAGAATAGCGATTTTCTGCCAACGGTTAAATACGGTTTTTGTGTTGAATTATTACAAGGCTTTAAGCACAAAAAATGCCTTTAACAAAAGGCATTGATTCAACAGCGAATGAGCTAAAACTAAACTCACTAGAACTAAATCAGCTAGAACTCAATTAACTAGCTTTGCTGATAGCACTCACCTTTTGAAACCCTTTTGGCAGGAGTGCACCGCGTCGGCCGCGTGTGCCTTTAAAGTTGGCAATATCCATCGGTTTGAGCGTCAAGGTGCGTTTACCACTGTCCAATGACAAACTATCCCCTTCGCTAAAGGTAGTGATGGCGACCACACTGTCACCGTCCTTTAAATCAATCAGCTTGTTGCCTTTGCCTTTTTTCATCATTGGTAACTCAGTCAATGGGTATACCAGCAAATGCCCTGCCGAGCTGACCACGCCAACTAGCGTATCTTGCTCACCAATTTGGTGGGTTATTAAAATACAGGCGTCATCAAAATTAATCACATTTTTGCCCGCTTTTTGGTTGGTATCAAGATCAGCAAAGGTGTTGATAAAGCCATAGCCTTGCGAGCTTGCCATGATGAGCTTACTGTCATCTTGTCCCATCAACACGTTGACAAAACTTGCTCCGCCCGTGGGTTTTAGCAGGCTGGTGAGCGGCTCGCCTTGCCCCCGAGCAGAGGGTAAGGTATAGGCATCGAGGCGATAGCTACGACCGGTGTTATCCATGAGATAGACTTTTTCATTGGACTTGCCTTGCGCATGGGCAAGATAGGCATCGCCCGAACGGTAATTCATATTGGCGGCATCGACATCGTGCCCTTTGGCGGAGCGAATCCAGCCTGATTTTGACATGATGACCGTCACAGGCTCGCTTGGGGCTAGGTCAGTTTCTTTAAGCGCGGTGGCTTCCGTGCGTTCCACAATCGGCGATTGGCGTTTGTCGCCATGCTCTTTCATATCGGCAGTGAGCTCTTCAATTATTAAGCCAGTCAATTTGTCTGGGTTGTTCAAGTAGGCTTCGATTTGGGCTTTCTCAAGCTCCAAGTCACTTTGTTCACGTTTGAGCTCAATTTCTTCAAGGCGTGCCAATTGACGCAGACGAATATCCAAAATCGCGTTGGCTTGGCTTTCGGTCAAATCATAGCGCGTCATCAATTCTGCTTTTGGGTCGTCTTCCTCACGGATGATACGGATGACCTCATCAATATGCAGATAGGCAATCAGCAAACCTGCCAAGATATGCAAGCGCTGCTCGATTTTATCCAAGCGGTATTGCAAACGGCGCGTGACGGTATCTCGGCGCACAGAGAGCCATTCAGTGAGAATGGTAAGCAGTGATTTGACTTGGGGTTTGCCATTGGTGCCAATCATGTTGAGATTAACGCGGTAATTACTCTCAAGGTCGGTACTGGCAAACAAATGGCTCATCATCGGCTCGATATCAACACGGCTCGAGCGCAGCTCTAGCACGATACGGCAAGCGTTTTGGTGGTCGGATTCGTCATGGATGTCGGTCACCCAAGGCAGTTTTTTGGCATTAATTAAATTGGCAATTTGCTCAATGATTTTATTACCGGAGATTTGATAGGGTAGCGCATCGATGATGACTAAGTTTTTTTCTTTGTCATCGACATGATAAGTAGCACGCATTTTGTAGCTACCACGACCCGTTTTATATAGCTGTAGCAAATCCTCAGGCGAGGTGATGATTTCTGCTTTGGTCGGCAAATCGGGGGCAGGGATGTACTTTGCCAGCTCTTTTTCCGTCATTGTGGGTTTTTTAAGCAGCGCAATGCAGCCTTTGACCACTTCAGACAAGTTATGTGGCGGGATATCGGTTGCCATACCGACCGCAATGCCCGTTGTGCCGTTAAGCAAGATGTTCGGCAGACGGGCAGGCAAGGTGACGGGTTCTTGCAAGGTGCCGTCAAAGTTGTCTTGCCAATCGACAGTGCCTTGACCGAGCTCGTTTAGTAAGGTATTGGCATAAGCAGATAGCTTGGCTTCAGTATAGCGCATCGCAGCGAAGGATTTTGGGTCGTCGGGCGAGCCGAAGTTGCCTTGACCACTAATGAGTGGATAACGGTAGCTAAACGGCTGACTCATGAGCACCATGGCTTCATAACAGGCTGAGTCGCCATGCGGATGGTATTTACCAATGACGTCACCGATAGTACGCGCTGATTTTTTGGGTTTGGCGGTATTTTTGAGCCCCAGCTCGCTCATCGCATACACGATACGGCGCTGCACGGGTTTTAACCCGTCGGCAACGTGTGGCAATGCCCGGTCCATGATGACGTACATCGCGTAGTTGAGATACGCGTTTTCGGTAAATTCAGCGACTGAGCGAGTGGGGTTATTCAAATCGTTTGGTTTGGTAATTTTTGCTACAAAGGTATCGGACATAATGGTTACTTAATCAATGACAAAAAATAAAAGAGTAAAAGAAAGTGCAAAAGAGAGATAACAAGTATGAGGAAATATCATAAAGCTTGAGAGTAGAAAAACAAGTGCTAATCCATGACATGGCAAATTTGCCCAGTTTTACACGTCAAAATGTGTCGCAAAAACGCCTTTTAAAGATAATTGGACACTGTAGCCGCGTTAACGGTCAAATAACCGATAACTATTTCGACGCGAAATCATTTTTATCATCCCATAAGTACAGAGAATAGGCTTGAGAATTGAGTAAATATTTAGTATGTTAATAACACATTTGGCCGCGATTTTTAATATAATTTTTAGTAGTGGGATGGACCTTTTTATAAAAATTCTTTTAATTATCAATATGCTATCCGCTGATAGACCGCATACCTAAGGAAAACATTTCTCATGAATGAATCAACCACCTCAGCTCAAACCCCTGACAACAATACCCAATACAATGCGCCCATTGATACTCCCATCGATACTCCCATCGATGCTCCCGTCGATAATAGGGAAGCGCAGCCACATGCGCCAAAGCTTACCGATCATCATGAGAAACCTTGGTTAAAGACTTACGAGCATTACGGCATGAACTATAACATGCAAATGCCCGGTGACGAAGTTAACCTAATGAATGTTTTTGAAAAGAATTTCGAACAATTCAATGGTAGTGATGCCTTTGTGTGTATGGGTAGTAGCATGACCTATCGTCAGCTAGATACTTATAGCCGCCAAATCGCGGCGTATTTGCAGGGTTTGGGTCTAAAAAAAGGCGATACCGTTGCGGTGATGATGCCAAATATCTTGCAATACCCAGTGTGTATGATTGGTATCATCCGCGCAGGTTTTATCTTGGTCAATGTCAACCCACTATACACCGCTCATGAATTAGCCCATCAGTTAGAAGACTCGCAAGCCAAAGCGTTATTTATTGTTGAAAACTTTGCCAAAACCTATCAAGATATCGGCAAAAAAATGGTTGATCACGTTATCGTCTGTTCAATCGGTGATTTGATGGGTACGTTCAAAGGTATGCTCGTCAATACCGTGGTCAAATATGTCAAAAAAGCCATTCCAGCTTGGCAAATTGACGGGCATGTGACCTTTAAGAGTGTGATCAAGCAAGCGTCTGCCAGTCGCTATCAGCGCCCAGAAGGTATCAAAGGCAGTGATATTGCGGTACTACAGTACACTGGCGGCACCACAGGGGTTGCCAAAGGTGCGATGCTTACCCACAGTAACTTGGTATCTAATATGCTACAGTGCCAAGAATTTGCCAGACAAGTGTTCCCCAATCAAATGGTGGGTGAGTACGTCGTCGTTGCCTTACCGCTCTATCATATTTTCTCATTTACCGCCTGTGCGCTACTCGGTATGAACATGGGCTTTACGGGTGTATTGATTCCAAATCCCCGTGACTTGGACAGCTTTGTCAAAGAATTAGCAAAATATAAGCCAGTCTTCTTCCCAGCGGTAAACACATTATTTAATGGTTTGGCGCACCACACCGGTTTTCGTGCATTAGACCACAGCAAATTGCGTTTGTCGCTAGGTGGTGGTATGTCGGTATTGCCTTCAACCGCTGAAGAGTGGAAACGTATTACAGGTACCAATATCCTAGAAGGCTACGGCTTGTCCGAAACTTCACCCGTTGCCACCCTAAACCCCTTGGCACAAGAGCAATTTAGCGCCAAAATTGGTATCCCGATGCCCAACACCGATATCAAACTGCTCGATGACAACGGCAATGAAGTCGCAGCAGGTGAGCGTGGTGAGATTGCGGTTAAAGGTCCACAAGTGATGAAAGGCTACTGGCAGCGTCCTGAAGCCACTACAGAAGTAATGACAGGAGACGGTTATTTCAAAACCGGTGACATCGCTGTCATTGATGAGCAAGGCTACTTCAAAATCGTTGACCGTAAAAAAGACATGATTTTGGTATCAGGATTTAACGTCTATCCAAACGAAGTTGAAGAAGTGCTAGCGGCGCATCCTAAAGTGTTGGAAGTCGGGGTGATTGGGGTGCCGAGCGAAAAAAGCGGTGAAGTACCAAAAGCGTTTGTAGTACGTAAAGACCCAAGCCTCACCGAGGAAGAGTTGTTGCAATATGCGCGAAGCGAGTTAACCGGTTATAAACGTCCGCGTAAAGTTGAGTTTGTGGATGAATTGCCAAAATCAAACGTTGGCAAAATCCTGCGTAAAGAACTGCGTAAACTTGAAGAAAAAAAGTAAGCTAACGCTTGTTACTAAAACCCAGCTTTTCTATATCAGATTAGTTGGGTTTTTTATTGCATCGCGCCCAATTAACCTTATAAAATTGGGCATACCACTAGGCTGTTATGAGCAATACTGAGTTTATGGATGACGCTATTTTACCAATCAATGACCGCCCGATGCATGAGATGTATGAATGGGAAGAAAATCAGCAACCGTGGCTGATTAGCTACGAGCGCTATAACATTTGTAGTACCATCGATATGCCAGATGAACAAACGTCGCTGATTGACATGTTAGAGGCAGGGTTTGCCAAACATGCGCGGCAAGTGGCGTATTACTGCGATGATCAGGAGATTACTTACCAGCAGCTAGATAAACTGAGTCTAAAAGTTGCCATTTATCTGCAGCAGTTAGGGCTCAAGGTCGGTGATGCTATTGGCGTGATGTTGCCCAATATTTTGCAATATCCTGTGATTACCCTTGGCGTCATCCGTGCTGGCATGGTGCTAGTGAGTATGAACCCTTCCTACACCAGTCGCGAGCTTGAGCACCAAATCGATGATGCCGATATCAAGGCATTGTTTATATTAGATAAATTTATTTATACCTATAAAGACATTGCCGATAACCTTAACCGCGATTTACATCATTTAATCATCTGTCGTTTGGGCGATTTAAAAAGTAAGCTCAAAGGTGCGTTAATCAATTTGGTCTCAGCGACTACCGATTTACCGCCAAAAGGTAATTGGATTTATTTTAGTCAGTTATTAGCTGGCGCTAGCAAGGCTTATCAACGCCCAACTCTCACGTTATCGAATATTGTATTAATTCAATATACCGGTGGTACCACAGGGACGGCAAAAGGCGCGATGCTCAGTCATGGCAATGTGATTGCCAATTTGCTGCAAATCGATGCGTTGATTCGCAGCGCGTACGATGAAGAAGGGCAGGAAGATATTATTTTGGCGTCGTTGCCACTGTATCATGTATTTTCATTCACCATTTGCTGTGTTTTTATTTTGTATCGTGGGTTTGCATCAAGGCTCGTGCCCAATCCACGTGATATCAATGAACTGGTCAATACGCTAAGGCGTACACCGCCGCATTTTATTTTAGGAGTCAATACGCTATTTAGTGCCTTGATACAGCATCCTGAATTTCGAAGGCTAGATTTTTCCCAACTCAAAGCCACCATTGGCGGGGGCATGGCAATCTTACCTAGCGTTGCCAAAAAATGGCATACCATCACAGGGTTGCCGATTATCGAAGGGTATGGGCTCTCAGAAACTGCGCCTGTGATTACCTTTAATCCATTAACTATCGCAGAATTTACCAACAAAGTCGGGCTACCAACCCCTGATACTGACATCATCTTATTGGACAACAACGACCAACCTGTGCGCATTGGCGAACGCGGGGAAATCGCCGTCAAAGGCCCGCAAGTGATGGTGGGGTATCGCAATCTACCTGTCGAGACTGCTAATGCGTTTACCGCGACAGGCTATTTACGCACAGGCGATATTGGCATCATTGATGAGCGCGGTTTTATCAAAATCGTTGACCGTAAAAAAGACATGATTGTGGTGTCAGGGTTTAATGTCTACCCAAATGAGATTGAGTCGGTGATGCTCGAGCATGCCGATGTGCTCGAGTGCGTGGCGATTGGGGTGCCGAGCGCGACGCGCGGGGAAGAGCCCAAAATATTTGTGGTCAGAAAACACAACCGCGTCACTGCTGAGCAGCTACTGGCGTTTGGTAAACAGCACTTAAGTGGCTACAAACGCCCACGCTATGTCGAGTTTGTCGATAGTCTGCCCAAGTCCAATGTTGGTAAGATTTTACGTAAAGAGCTACGTAAGCGCGAAGGGCTTGAATAGCAACCTGCGATGTTGCCGACGGAATTGTCTTGCTAAAACTGGGTTGGCAAGGTAGCATAAAACCACTGTAATTTTTGCCCATTGCTTAAAAACTATCTACCAAACCGTCAAGGCGGTCTTTTAGGGAATCTTATGCGTATCGATAATCGTGAAAACAACCAACTTCGCCCAATTAGTTTTGTGCGTAACTTTACCAAACATGCCGAAGGCTCCGTGCTGGTCAGCTATGGCGATACCAAAGTGCTATGTACCGCCAGTATCGAAACCCAAGTACCGCGCTGGCTCAAAGGCACAGGTAAAGGCTGGATTACCGCTGAATACGGTATGTTGCCACGTGCGACCCACGAGCGTACCCAACGCGAAGCCGCTAAAGGTAAACAATCAGGTCGTACCCAAGAGATTCAGCGGTTGATTGGCCGTAGCTTACGAGCGATGGTAGATCTTGAAAAGCTTGGGGAAAATACCATCCATATCGACTGTGACGTGCTGCAAGCCGATGGCGGTACTCGTACTGCCAGTATCACCGGTGCGGCTGTGGCATTGGTCGATGCGTTAGAAAAACTGCAAGCCGCCAAAAAACTCAAAGCCGATCCTTTGGTTGGCTTGGTAGCAGCGGTCTCTGTGGGCATCAAAAATGGTGAAGTACTCTTGGATTTGAACTATAGCGAAGACTCAAGCTGTGACACAGATCTTAACGTCGTGATGACGCAAAAAGGCGAGTTTATTGAGATTCAAGGCACTGCCGAAGAAAAACCTTTTACCCGTGCGCAAGTGGACGAAATGCTAGCGATTGCTGAAGAAGGTATCAAACAGCTGATTGCCGAACAACAAGCAGTGCTAGGTTGGTAAAATAGCCTAACAAAACAAGCTGGGCTAGTAAGGGCGTAGGCGCTACGCCCTTGAAATCGTTATAGAGATGATTATGTTAAAAGTCACCGAGACAGGCGTTACCATTGGTTTGCAAAGTCAAGCGGTGACACCAAACAAGCTGACCCAAATACTCTGGATGGGTATCGCCATTGCCGGGGTAGGGCTATTGATGGCATTTAAAATGCTCTCAGTCGCCATCGGCTCGCTGATGATTTTACTAGCCATCATCGCAGGTGTTGCGTGGCAATCATTCAACCGAAAAAAAGAGGTGGCCACTTTGACAGGGGGTGAACTGCGACTGACCCAACAAGGTTTTAGCCATCACCAAGGTGCTAAAGTCACAAGTTATCAATTATTGCCTAGCGATAGCATTGAGCACACAATCGATGGCATGATCATCTACAATGCTGACGGTCTAACCTTATATCACATCACAGGTTTTAACGACCCTAAACATATCAAAATCGCCCAAGCCGTCCTACAAGGTAAGCCCATCAAAACCCAAGGCAAAGCAATCAAACTACAAAGCACTTAAGCAAAAAACCACACCCTATCTCACACAGTGGTTAGCCTTAGTTACCAAATCATAATAATTTTTTTGGCAATACTTGTTAAAATCCTTAGAGATGATTAATCCACAATCTAATAATAACATTCATTATTAAATTCATATAAAAAAACACGGAAGGAAAGGACGATGTCAACTGCATTAAAATTTGCCACCCCATTTATCGTTGCGATGGCGCTGGTAGGCTGTAATAAAAAAACAGAAACCACAACCACAACTACTGCTTCAGCGCCAGCTACCACAGTTACCGCTAGCGCCAATGGTGCAACGGCAACCGCTACGGTAAGTACCACAACGACGTCGACCACGGCAGTTGACCCTAACATGACGCCAGAAGACCATAAAAAAGCGCGTGAAAGAATCATGAAAGATTGGAAAAAAACCAACCAGACCATTGGTGCGATGGTCAAAGATCCAAGCAAATTTGATGCCGCGCAAGTCAAAGCCGCCGCCGAGAAACTTAACCAAAATCCTTGGGTGCATTATCCAGAGACAGCCAAAGGCGGTGAAGCAAAAGATGAAATTTGGCGCGATGCTGCAGGGTTCCAACAGCAGATTGATAAATTTAAAACCGCTGCCAGTGCCCTTAATGCCGCCGCTGCAACTGCAACCAGTGTCGATGGCATTAAAACCCAATTTGGCGATTTGGGCGCTAGCTGTAAATCCTGTCATGACAAATATAAAGAAGACTAATTTTTTATCCCTAATAAAAAAGGCAGCGTTCAATGACTGCCTTTTTTATTGATTTAATTCGCTTTGATAAAATTGTGAGAGATATCAAACGAGGTCAATGGTAGCGGGCGCAGTTTGGTTAACTGGCTTAGCAACACTTTGGCATCGGTTGACAGTTTTTGCCCCGTTTGCCAAAACTTCACCGCTTGGGCTTGTACATCGGCTTCAAAAGTGCTCTGACTGGTATCAAAATCAGCAAACAAATTATCTTTAGACACGCTAAAGGGTTTGTTGCAGGCCAGCGTTAATAAACATTCAATCGCCTGCGGCAGGATTTCCACTTGTTCAAACTGTTGCTGCTGCTGCTCATTACGTCCATCGGGCGCATACCAATAGCCAAAGTCATTGAGCAATCGGCGTTTTTGACCTGCCATACACCAATGGCTAATTTCATGCAAGGCACTGGCAAAAAATCCATGCGCAAACACAATTTTGGCAGGCTCGGTATCAGTCGCGGCAAAATACTCAGGCTCATGCTCGCCTTTGACCAAAATCGTATCACGATGGCAAAACCACCGTTTGAACCAACCTATCAGCCATTGCACTTGTAATGCTTCCACCGATACCCATTGAAAGTCAGTCAAAGGGCGATTTTTTGTCTTTGATATACTGGCGAGTACGGGCACAAAATTAACCCTTAATGCTAAATGCGCACTTTTCTGGTCAATCACAGTTGTGTCAATATCATTGGCTAACACAGGCGCCACCGCGAATTGACTGACAAAAGGCAGTGTCATAAAGGGGAAAATAGCAAGGGTTTGTGGTGATATTTGTGCGGATAGTGGCGATAGGTGTGTGGACATAGCAAAAGTAGGGTTGATAAAAATTGCTATTATACAATTTAACCGCCCGCATCGACTAGGAAATCACGCCTACAACATGCTACCATGCAATGGACGTCAGTATGCTTTATACTACAACGCAACATAATTAAAAGGAGCGGTGAAATGACGCTACATTCTTTATCAAACGTGCCATCACAATCATCGCAAGATGTACCGACAACTGCCCCATCCAAAACCGCCAATAACACCACCAGTGAGATTGGCGCCAGTGCCAGCTTGGTTAAGTTTATTGACTTGGCACGTTGGGAGCATAACAACGATAACCATTATCACTGGGAAGGCAAGGTGAGTCTCAAGGATTTGCCACGTATCTATGCCTTGGGTGATGAACATCATGACAACGATCAGCCACTGGATGTGATATTAGATATTCAGAAAAAAGGGGACGTGGTATTTTGGCAATTACACACTACGGGCGTGCTTTGGCAAACCTGCCAGCGCTGCCTAGACCCCGTCGCAGTGAGTCTAGATGTCGATAGTGAGCTTGCACTGCTTGAAGATGAAAATCACGTCGCATTGCTTGATGAAGGCACAGAAATCATCCTGATTGATGAGCTAACGGATGACAATAAACTGTGGCTATTACCGATGATTGAAGATGAGTTATTGGTGGATTTGCCATTAGCACCCAAGCATGACGACTGCGAAATGGCAGTCACTGAGGTGGGCGAGTTGCCAGAGGCAGTGGCGGAAAAAGAAAATCCTTTTGCGGTACTGGCAAGCCTAAAAAGTTAATAACAACCACGCCATTATATACGCTGTCATACACGTAGTAACAAAAACTTGCCACTAAATGTCGGTTAAGGCTTTGCTAAATAGGTTTTTTTACGTATAATATGGCGTTTATAAATTTATCTGATTGTCTGTTCCAATAGTTTGCCTTATATCCATGCCAAATATCGATACCAAGTTGTTTGCATGATGATGTAATGAGGTTAAGGGAACGATGTTTTAATAGCGAGAAGCACAGGAGCTAACCTCATGGCTGTTCAACAAAACCGTAAAAGCCGTTCACGCCGTGATATGCGTCGTTCACACGACCGCATCACAATCAATGCTGTTGCTGTAGATGCAACTACCGGTGAAAAACACATCCGTCACCATGCGACCAAAGACGGTTTTTACCGTGGTCGTCAATTATTCAAAGTAGCAGCAGTTGCTGAATAATTAACGCAAAATGCAGTACTTTGACATAGCTTAGTATGCATTGGCTAAGCACCAAAAAGGCTGATAATAATTCATCAGCCTTTTTTTATTTGTTTTTTATGTAAAAATACCTGAAAGAAAAAACTAGAATTTTTTTTTCAATATGCCATAATAATCAGAGTACAATTGTACACATAAATTTGCTGGCTTACTTTTGTCTTCTTGATAATAAGTTGTATTATTGCCAGCCAAGTTTGATAAGCTTATAACGTCAATCCAAGCTAATGACCCATTTTGATTTTGCTGATAACTTTTGGTAAAGTAATCGACCAAAAAATCGCCTAAGCAAATTTTTTTAACCGTTTTTTTTAGCAGTCTAGTAGACGCAATGCAACATAAGCATTACAACATAGGCAGTAAAATATAATAAGTTAGGACATTATGGATAACCCAATGCAAAGCCAAACCAGCGCAAATCAACCAGCCAATTCATCACAAAATGCTACCTCTATGAAATATGCTGTGATTTTTCCAGGACAAGGCTCGCAGAGTGTGGGTATGCTACAAGATTGGGCAGCCCAGTATCCTACTGTCAAAGCAACGTTTGATGAAGCCTCAACAGCGCTTGGGTTTGACTTGTGGGCGATATGCCAAGGGGCGTCAGGTGCCGCGTCTTTGGATGATACCGCGTATACCCAACCTGCACTATTGACCGCTAGTATGGCGATTTGGCGGGTGCTGCACGATGAGCTTGATTTACAGCCGGCATATGTTGCAGGGCATTCACTGGGTGAATACAGTGCGCTGTGTGCCGCTGGGGTATTGAGTTTGGCAGATGCGGTAAAGCTGGTGCATCAACGCGGTCAGTATATGAGCGCCGCCATGCAATCGCAAACAGGTAAAATGGCAGCGATTTTAGGTCTGCCTGATGAAGATGTACAACAAATATGTGACGCTGTGGTAGCGGAGCATACGCAGGCAGTGGTCAGTCCAGCCAATTTTAACGCGCCAGGGCAAGTGGTGATTGCAGGCAATGTGGCAGGCGTGGATTTAACGTCAGAGAAAATTGCTTCACTCGGTAAAAAAAGCATGCCGCTAAAAGTCAGTGTACCGTCACATTGCCAGCTGATGACGCCTGCCACCGATAAGCTTGCCGCAGAATTAGAAACCGTGACATTTAACCCCCCTAGCATTCCGGTGATACAAAATCGCCATGCGCGGGTAGAAACCGATGTGACCGCAATCAAACAAGCGTTGATTGAGCAGCTCAATATGCCCGTGCTATGGTCGACTATTGAGAATAATTTAGCAGACGCGCAAATCAGCTTACAAATCGAATGTGGTAGCGGTAGTGTGCTGACAGGACTAGCCAAACGCCAAGCGCAGAAAATTACCACACTAGCAACCGATACAGTGGCCAAACTAGATAATATAAAACAACAATTATCAGCCCAATAAAAAAACCAAGGAAGTATATGACTCAACGTATTGCATTAGTGACAGGCGCTAGCCGTGGAATTGGTCAAGCAATCGCCAAACGTCTAGCAAATGAAGGCTATCTTGTCATCGGCACTGCTACTAGTGAAAAAGGCGCAGCGGCAGTCAATGATTACCTACAGGAATTGGGTGGTGCAGGTCGCGTGCTCAATGTGCAAGATGCCGAGCAAATCAACCAGTTATTTGATAGCATTGAAAAAGAATTTGGCAATGTACAGGTGCTAGTCAACAATGCCGGCATTACCCAAGATGGTCTGCTCATGCGGA
Source organism: Moraxella sp. CTOTU46934 (assembly GCF_031979465.1). Taxonomy (NCBI): domain Bacteria; kingdom Pseudomonadati; phylum Pseudomonadota; class Gammaproteobacteria; order Moraxellales; family Moraxellaceae; genus Moraxella; species Moraxella sp. CTOTU46934. Next base: position 124,168 of record NZ_DALZEG010000005.1, on the reverse strand, counting down.
TGGATGACAATGCCTGGGAGCGCGTGCTCGACGTCAATTTGACCTCGGTATTTCGCACCAGTAAACGCGCCATAAAAGGCATGATGAAAGCGCGGCAAGGTCGCATTATTAATATCACTTCCGTAGTCGCTGCGATGGGCAACGCCGGACAAACCAACTATACGGCGAGCAAAGCAGGCATTGAAGGCTTTACCCGCTCACTGGCTCGGGAGATTGGCTCACGCCAAATCACCGTCAACTGCGTGGCACCTGGCTTTATCGACACTGACATGACCAAGGATCTTGATGAAGCATTGATTCAATCCATGCTTAATGCCGTTCCGCTAGCCAGACTGGGCAAACCTGAAGACATCGCCGCTGCGGTAAATTTCTTGGCAAGTGAAGAAGCAGGTTATATTACCGGCACCGTGCTTGACGTCAATGGCGGCATGTACATGTAAATGGTTTAGCCTGCTAAACACCAACCTAACGAGCGTTAAAATGCAGTTTTTGAACTTAAAATACAGTTTTTGAAATAGTAACAGGTTGCATTATTTTATTTTGAAATAGGCAATGAGCATGATAATATGCTCTAATAGGTAGTTTACTCGATATATCATATACCCCAATGCAAGGAGAGAAGCATGAGTAACGAAATCGAACAAAAAGTAAAAGCCGCAGTAGCTGAGCAATTAGGCGTGAATGCAGAAGACATCAAAAATGAATCTTCATTTATGGATGACCTCGGCGCAGATTCACTTGACCTTGTTGAATTGGTGATGTCTTTTGAAAACGAATTTGGTATTACCATTCCTGACGAAGACAGCGCACAATTGACCACGGTGCAAAGTGCTATCAGCTACGTACAATCAAAATTGGCTAACTAATTGCTAGTTATTTAATTTAGCCGCTTACTTATCACTTAGTTAAGCGGCATTTTACCCCAGTTTTAGCGATAAAATTGGGGTTTTTATTTGTTTAAAATCAGCTCCAACACAAACTTCGTCCCGATAAACGCCAAGCCAAGCAAAATCACACCATATAGCGTCATATTAGCCGCGCGTTGACCTCGCCAGCCAAAGCGCCAATGTCCAACCAATAACGCCCCAAATACCAGCCAAGACAACAGACTAAACACAGTCTTGTGTACCAAATGCTGCGCCAGTAAATTGGTAGTATCGATAAAGCCCAACAACAGCGAAATCGACAATAGGCCAAAACCGACAGTAATCATATCAAACAGCAAGGCTTCCATGCTTTGGAGTGAAGGTAGTTTATCGACCCAGACACGGTGAAAGGTTTGACGTTTGAGTTCGCTGATTTGTAGCCGTAGCATAATCGCGGCAATCGCTGCCATAAATAGTACCGAATAGGCAGCCAAAGACATGATGATATGGGCTTGTAAGATAGGACTGATGGTTGATAGCGGGTGATAGGGTGCATCGCCAAAAAAACCAATCATCATGCCCAAAAATGCCAACGGCGTTGCCAAAATCCCAAGCGGCAAAATTTGGCGGTAAAGACAAAACCCCCAATAAAATAACAGCATAAACAATGTCGTCAACGACACGACATTAAAAATATTAAAGTTTAGCCCGCCTTGGGTAATGATATCAGGATATAACACCACCGCATGACCCAATAACCCAATCAGCAATTGCCCAAGCACCATGCTTTTACGGATGGGCTTTTGTTGCGTAACTGCCCACATCAAATAGACGGTAGTTAAGCCATAACAGACTAACGCAAGTACAAAGATTACAAACACCCTAGCCTCATCAAAAATCATCAAATACGTGCAAAATGCGATGGTTATACTAGCATGACCCATGTAACAAATCGCGATTTTATCGGTATTATATTAGCAGTTTTAGCTAATTTAGCATAAAATAGTAAGATTATAAAATTGATAGCAATAGATTAGAGAAATTATATGTTTGAAACCTTAACCGAACGCCTGTCGACGAGTTTACGTAGTATCTCTGGTACAGGGCAGCTAACTGAAGACAACATCAAAGACACCTTGCGTGAAGTGCGTATGGCACTACTAGAAGCGGATGTCGCCTTGCCAGTGACACGCGATTTTGTGTCACGGGTAAAAGACAAAGCCCTAGGTCAAGAAGTCCTTAAAGAACTCGCCCCAGGTCAAGCCTTTGTCAAAATCGTCTATGACGAACTGACCGAGATGATGGGCAGTGCTAACCAATCACTTGAAATGACAGGTAAACCACCCGTTGTCTATCTACTAGCGGGTTTACAAGGGGCGGGCAAAACCACCACAGCTGGTAAACTTGCCAAATATCTGCAAGAGCGCCATAAGAAAAAAGTTATGCTAGTCTCTGCCGACGTCTATCGCCCCGCGGCAATCAAGCAGCTTGAGCAAGTCGCTGAGCAAGTCAAAGCCAATTTTGTGCCATCAAGTGCTGACCAAAACCCGATTGATATCGCCAAACGTGCCATCGAGCAAGCCAAAGTACAGTTTCAAGATATTTTGATTATCGATACCGCAGGTCGTCTACACATCGACGAAGCCATGATGGATGAAATCAAAGCCTTAACAGCAGCCGTCACCCCGTCAGAAACCTTGTTTGTCGTTGACTCAATGACCGGTCAAGATGCGGCAAATACGGCAAAAGCCTTTAATGATGCGCTACCTTTGACCGGCGTGATTTTGACCAAGACTGACGGCGATGCGCGCGGTGGTGCGGCGTTGTCGGTACGTGCCATCACTGGCAAACCGATAAAATTTTTGGGGCGTGGTGAAAAACTTGACGCGCTTGAGCCCTTCCACCCTGAGCGTGTGGCACAGCGTATCTTGGGCATGGGTGACGTGTTGTCACTGGTCGAAGAAGTCGAGCAAAAAATTGACCGCGAAAAAGCGGAAAAAATGGCGAAAAAAATCCAAAAAGGTGGTGAGTTTGACCTTGAGGATTTGCTAACCCAATTCCAACAAATGAAGAATTTAGGCGGCATGGCGGGCTTTTTAGATAAGATGCCAGGCATGAGCGGTGCGGATGTCCAAAAAGCGGTATCAGATGCCAAACCCGAAGAAAAGGTCAAAGAAATGGAAGCACTCATTCATTCAATGACCCCATTTGAACGTAAAAACCCCGATAAAATCAACCCAAGCCGTAAACGCCGTATCGCGGCAGGCGCGGGTAAAGACGTACAGCACGTCAATCAGCTGTTAAAGCAGCACAAGCAGATGGCAAAAATGATGAAAATGCTATCTGACCCATCGGGCATTAGCAAAATGATGAAAGCGGTACAAGGGTTGACCAAGGGCATGGGCGGTGGCGGTGGTCCATTGTTTGGACAAAACAACCAAGCAGGCGCAAATACCACGACAGTTAACGGTCAAGCCAATCCAGTTGCGCCAAAATTTAAAACCCGTTTTTAAAATTTTAATCGCAGCATTGTACTTTCAAAGCCCGTATGCGTTACGGGCTTTTTTATTCAACTAAGGAATAATGAAAGTATTAAATATTCCAAGACAGTATAATTAAAAATCCTTACTATATTTTCAATCATTAAGCCATTGGATGTTTAGCGTGGCACTTTGAAAACTTATGAGGAAAACATGACAAACGCGACCCAAAATCACCCATTCACCACCCGTACGCAATTTAAAGGCAAAGTCTTGGCATTAGCCGGTATTTCAGTGATGGCAGTGGCAAGCTTAACTGCCTGCCAAAAAGCTCCGCCCAAAAACGATAGTGCAGCCAGTGCGTCAGCCGCTAACGGCAATGGTGTATCTTTGCTAAACGTATCTTACGACGTGTCCCGCGAGTTGTATAAAGAATACAACCCGATTTTTACGGGGCAGCAAAAACAAGCCGTCACTATCCAGCAATCGCATGGCGGCTCAAGTAAACAAGCCTTAAGCGTGGCCAATGGGCTTAAAGCGGATGTGGTGACCATGAACCAAACCTCAGATGTAGAACTGCTGGTGAAAAAAGGCTTGGTGGATAAAAACTGGCAACAAGCGTTTCCCAATAACGCGGTACCTTATACCAGCACCATGGTACTACTAGTTCGTAACAACAACCCCAAGCAAATCAAAGACTGGGATGACTTGGCAAAACCCGGTGTCAGTATCGTAATTGCCAATCCAAAAACCAGTGGTACAGCAAGATATGGTTTCTTGGGTGCGTATGGATATGGCTTGCACCACTTCAATAATGACGAAGCCAAAACCAAAACGCTGGTGAAGCAAATTTTGAGCAATGTGGCAGTGTATGACAGTGGCGCAAGGGCAGCGACAACAAGCTTTTTACAACGAGAAATTGGCGATGTGCTGATTACCACAGAGAATGAAGCACAAATCACCAAAAAAGAATTTGCCGATAAAAACTTACAGATTGTTTATCCCAGTTATTCGGTCAAGATTAGTAATCCTGTCGCTGTGGTGAATGCCGTTACCGAGCAAAAAGGTACCACTGAATTGGCCAAAGCCTATTTAAAAGGTTTGTGGGATACGCCTGCCCAAGAGATTATGGCCAAGAATTATTTGCGCCCTGTGGATGCGGCGACTTTGGCAAAATACCAAAGCCAGTTTCCTGCAATTGCCACGTTTGAGCCAAATCAAGTTTTTGGTAGCTGGGATGAGATTATGAGCAAGTTTTTTAAAGATGGCGCAATTTTTGACCAATTGGCGGTAAAAAAATAGCCGTTGCCCTAGCGATTGGCTAGGGTGGTTAAGTCATACTTTAAGGCATCAAAACACACATCGGCAGCAAAGCCCCGATATTGCAGAAATCGCAGTTGACGGGCTTTTTCTTTAGGCTCTGTCGGGATGGCATCACCGTATTTTCGTACCCGTGCTGCCACCGCTTGGGCAAGCCAATCCACTTCATAGGCCTCATCTGGGTTGTCATCCACCGTGTCTGATTCGATATCATTGAGTAATAAATCCTCAAAAAAATCATTGTGCGTCTCAATCCATGCATTAATCGCACTGACCGAACGGACGGTGGTTAATCCATGTTTTTTTAACGTTTGAAAAATCCGCTGGGTACCATATTGCTTGCCGATACCTTCTTTGATCAATGCAGACGTCATACGCTCATCACTTTGATAGCCTTCTGCTTCAAATTCGCTCAAAAGCGCTTCGATAGCCGCCGCATCACATCCTTTTGCCAGTAGTTTGTCCCGCAGCTCTTTTTTAGACTGCTCACGCCGCCCAAGATAATAAAACGCGAGCCAACGCATGTAGCTCTCGGCTTTAAGCTTGTCATGGTAAGCTTGGCGTTGTTCATCAGTCATTAACTGATTTTCGATAGTTTCTAACAAGGATTTAGGATCTGGCATAGCGGTTTTAACCGTGACTAAAAAAAGCTAACAGGCTGGGGAACAAGTTGAACGGTATAAAAACAAAAACCCCAGTAAAAACTAGGGTTTTGGGTAGCTAGGTAGTTATTGCATACCTTCGACAAACTCAGGGGGCTCAACGTCAAGGGCTTCTTCTGGCACAGGTTCGACATTACCAAGCTTAGCAGCGCGCACTTTGGCTTCAATCTCTTGGGCGATTTGTGGATTTTCTTCCAAGAATCTAATGGCATTGGCTTTACCTTGACCAATTTTACTGTCATTGTAGCTATACCAAGCGCCCGATTTTTTGACCGCATCAATATCGACACCCAAGTCAACCACTTCACCTAGATGATTGGTACCTGTCCCATACATGATGTCAAATTCTGCTTGGCGAAACGGCGGTGCGAGTTTATTTTTGATGACTTTAACGCGGGTCTCAGAACCGACGATGTTTTCACCCTCTTTAACCGCACCAATACGACGAATATCCAAGCGCACCGACGCATAGAATTTAAGGGCATTACCACCGGTTGTGGTTTCTGGCGAGCCAAACATGACACCGATTTTCATACGAATTTGGTTAATGAATACCACCATACAGTTAGAGCGTTTGGCGTTACCGGTGATTTTTCGTAACGCTTGGCTCATCAAGCGCGCTTGCAGACCCATATGGCTGTCGCCCATCTCGCCTTCAATTTCCGCGCGTGGGGTAAGGGCAGCGACCGAGTCAACAACAATCATATCCACCGCACCTGAGCGCACTAGCATATCGGTGATTTCAAGCGCTTGTTCACCGTTGTCAGGCTGCGTGACAAGTAAAGCGTCGACATCAACGCCCAATTTTTTGGCATAAATAGGGTCTAGCGCATGTTCAGCATCGATAAAAGCACAGGTACCGCCCTGCTTTTGACATTGGGCGATTGCTTGCAAGGTTAAAGTGGTTTTACCCGAACTTTCAGGACCATAAATTTCGACGATACGACCCTTTGGCAAACCGCCAATGCCCAGTGCAATATCCAAACCCAATGAGCCTGTGGAGACTACATCCACGTTGATTTTTGCTGACTCATCACCCAGGCGCATGATGGTATTTTTACCGAATTGTTTTTCAATTTGTGATAAAGCGGCAGTTAAAGCTTTGGCTTTATTGTCGTCCATAAGGACTCCTTGTCATAAAAAAGGTTAATAAAAACGGGAAAAATTTAAAGGTAGTGATAAGTTAAAAAAGAAGTGAATTGATAAAGCTATAATAACAAAATATACGAAAAATTATAGGGCTAAATCACTGATATACGACATATATTGTCGCTTGTGATTGTTAATAATTAATTAAAAATGACATGAGAAAATCTCTATATAAATGGGTGTTTTTTGGGTGTTTTCAAGCTATAAGTTGCAACAAAAATCCCGACTAGTAGAGTGAGGATATGCAATGCGAGTCGCTAATATTGAGCCTTAGTGCGCCTCATCTTCTGGTGAATCATTGGATGGGGTTTGCGTGTTACTAGGTATGGCAGAGCTAGATATGACAGAGCTAGGCATGGCAGTGCTCGGATTGGAGTCGGTTGTCGCTGCCAAATAGCTTTGCGGATGATGGTGAGTGATTTTTGCTTCTTCATGCGCCAGTGAGCGCGCCGCTTGACGTAGCTCAAATTTTTGCACTTTACCTGTCGAGGTTTTTGGAATTTGCGCAAAAATAATATGTTTGGGCACTTGGAAACCTGCCAAATATTTACGGCAATGGGCAATGATGTCTTCCCGATCTAGTGTCGAGCCTTCGCGGATTTCGATAAAGGCTACCGGTACTTCACCCCATTTGTCATGGGGAGCAGCAACTACCCCACAGCTTTCCACTTCTGGCATACGATACAGTACGTTTTCTATTTCAATACTTGAGATATTCTCACCGCCCGAGATGATGATGTCTTTGAGCCGATCCATAATTTTGATGTAACCATCTGGGTATTTAACGCCCAAGTCACCGGTCTTAAACCAGCCACCGTTAAAGGCTTCTGCGGTGGCTTTGCGGTTTTTTAGATAGCCTTTCATCACCATATTGCCGCGGATAGCAAGCTCACCAATTTCGCTACCATCGGCTGCAACTGGGGTAGTAGTGCCTTGTTTGAATACATCAAACCCCGCTAATAGATGTGATTTCATGCCTTGGCGGGATTTTTTTTGCGCGCGTTCACTGACAGTCAAATCATCCCATTCTGGGCGCTCGACACACAGGGTGACGGGACCATATACTTCTGTCAAACCGTAGACATGCGTGATTTTAAAGCCCATTTCTTCCATTTTGGCGAGCAAAGACTCAGGCGGTGGCGCGCCTGCGACATTGCAGCGTACTTCATGTTTGATGGCTTTTTTCAGCGCTTCATTACCATTGGCAATCATGTTATGCACGATAGGCGCTGCGCTATAATGGGTAACTGTTTCATCGGCAATCAACCGTAAAATCAAATCAGCATCAATTTTGCGCAAGCAGACATTGGTACCCGCCCGCTCGCCAATGCTCCAAGGAAAGCTCCAGCCATTACAGTGAAACAAGGGGAGCGTCCATAAATACACAGGGTGCTTTGGCATATCCCAATCTAAAATATTAGAGACGGCATTTAAGGTGGCACCACGATGGTGATACACCACGCCTTTTGGGATACCTGTGGTACCTGATGTGTAGTTGAGCGCGATGGCATCCCATTCATCAGTTGGTTTTTCCCAGTTGTCTAAGTCGGTTCCTGAGGCGATCAATTCCTCATACGTCATATTGCCAAATTGTTCAGTGGGCGTGACCGCAGGGTCGGTGGCATGAATGATAATTAAGTTAGGAAATGACTCTTGAACCAGGGCAATATGCTGTTCAAATTCAGTATCAACAATCAATACTTTCGCTTCACTGTGCTGTAGGCAGAAGACCAAGGCATTGATATCCAAACGGGTATTTAAGGTACATAGCACACCACCAGACATCGGTACGCCAAACGCGACTTCAACCATGGCTGGGGTATTGGGTAGTAGCACTGCAACGGTATCGTCTTTATCGACGCCCAATTTTTTTAGGGCATCCGACATTTTGCGGCAGCGATTATAGGTTTCGCCCCAACTTTGCCGTAGGTCATTGTGCTCATAATCTTTATACACAATCGCCGTTTGATCGGGATAGATGCTAGCAGTACGCTCAATAAAATCAATGGGCGTAAGCGGGGTATGGTTGGCAGGATTTTTTTCCAGCCCTGTATGGAAGTTTGGCATAACGACATCCCTGTAGTTAATAAATAAACGCCTTTATCATAACAAGGATTTTGACCAAATCCTATATCTCAATCTGCTTTTTCACAAATATAAAAAAATGACAAAAACAGACAGCCCGCCTGTTATTTTATAAGCTAGCAAACCCAGTCAGGGTTTAGTCTTCGACAAATACGCAGCCAAGGGTGAACACACCGATATTTGCTATAGAGACACTGGCGGCAGGAAGAACTTCGGTTTTAGCATAACCGCGTGACGATAAATAGTTAAGTAGTGATTTAGTATGAGGGTTTAAATTACCGCTAAGCACATACATTTTACCCTTTTTACCATTGGCGGCGGTGATGATAGCATCGGCGAGTCGCTCAATACATTTTTCAAAACTACGCACCTTTTCAAAGGCGACTATTTGACCTGAGTATTCGACTTTTACAATCGGTTTAATACCGAATAAATTGGCAAAAAAGCCGACTGGGGCTGAAATACGCTTGGTACGAATCATGCCTTTAAGGTTATCAACGGCCAAATAGATATGGATTTTATCGCGCAGGCGGTTGATTTCGGTGATGATTTGAGGGATTTCTGTGCCTTTTTTGAGTAAGCGTGAGGCTTCTTGTACAAGAATCGCTTCGCCATGTGAAATCGTGCGTGAATCATAAATATAAATTTTCATGCGATGGCTAAACATCGAGCTGATATTGAGCAAGTTTTTGTAGGTCTGGCTTAAAGAAGAGGACAAACAGATGAATAAAACTTCTTGCACGTCTTCTTTGATGAGTTGATAAAAGAATTCAATGAGCTGATTTTCAGTCGGGGCAGAGGTACTGATATCGATATTGGGGGTATCGAGTAGAATACGCGATAGACTGTCTAAGCTTAGGTTTTGTCCATCTAGATAATTGGCACCGCCCATATGGATATTCATTGGCAACATTTTGACATTTTCTGGAATGCCAAGGTCGTCTAGACATGACGTGGACGTGCTCACAATCATTTTTTTCACAGTAATTTCCCTTCGGTTGTACTTTTATCCTAGCTTGATATTAGCATTATCACAAAAATAAGCATGACTTTTTTGTAGACTCATGCGGACAAAATTTGCCTTATGCTTTCAAAGATGACTATTTATAATAGGTTGACCTATTTTTGGTTTGATGTATGCTTAAGGTATATTGATATAGCTACATTGCGTGACCACATTGACGAATTGATTATGATAACGAACTCATTTACAAAATGACAAGATTAATTCCTTAATGTGACCAAATAGTGAAAGGAAATTACTGCCAAGGATTATTTATGCCAAATAACAGCCAGATATCCACTCATAACACCCATTATCCGCATATTTTTAAACCCCTGGATTTAGGATTCACCACGTTAAAAAATCGTATTGTGATGGGCTCGATGCACACAGGGCTTGAAGATAGGTTTTTTAACTATCCAAAGCTAGCCGCTTATTTTGCCGAGCGCGCCAAAGGGGGTGTTGCCATGATGATTACGGGCGGTATCTCGCCCAATCGTGAAGGTTGGTTAGTGCCGGCAGGCGGGACGCTCAATCACAAAGGCGATGTGATAAACCATCGTAAAGTCACCAAAGCTGTGCACCAATATGACTGCAAAATCATCTTGCAAATTCTGCACAGCGGTCGTTATGGTTATCATCCATTGGCGGTATCAGCCAGTCCCATCAAGTCGCCTATTTCACCCTTCAAACCCCGTCAAATGAGTGAAAAAAATATTTTGGCGACTATCAAAGACTATGCCAAAACTGCCAAACTTGCACAAATGGCGGGCTATGATGGTGTTGAAATCATGGGTTCAGAAGGCTATTTACTCAATCAGTTTTTAAGCAATCACGTCAATCAGCGCACCGACCAATGGGGTGGCAGTCTAGAAAACCGTATGCGTTTTGCGCTTGAAGTCATCAAAGCGGTACGCGAGGCGGTGGGAGAAGCGTTTATTATCACCTTCCGTTTGTCGATGATTGACTTGGTGCCCGATGGCAACACCATGGATGAAGTCATTACTATCGCCAAAGCCATCGAAAAAGCCGGTGTGACCATAATAAATACGGGGATTGGCTGGCATGAAGCGCGTGTTCCCACTATCGTCACGTCGGTGCCACGCGCAGCATTTGCCGATGTGATTGCTGAAGTCAAACGCCACGTGACTATCCCTGTGATTGCTGCCAACCGTGTCAATATGCCAGAGACTGCCGAGCAGCTGCTAGCAGATAACCAAGCTGACTTGGTACAAATGGCGCGTCCGTTCTTGGCAGACCCAGATTGGGTAACAAAAGCCAGCCTTGGGCAGACCCATCTGATTAATACTTGTATCGGCTGTAACCAAGCGTGTCTAGATCATACATTTGACAATAAACGCTCAACCTGTCTAGTCAACCCCCAAGCCTGTTATGAAACCGAACTGGTCTATAAACCTGCCAAAAAAGCCAAAAAAATTGCCGTAGTGGGCGCGGGCATGGCAGGCTTATCAGCGGCGACGGTCGCCGCCAAACGCGGTCATCAGGTCACCTTGTTTGAAGCACAGGATAAAATCGGCGGACAGTTTAACTATGCTAAAGTGATTCCAGGTAAAGAAGAGTTCTTTGAAACCATCCGCTATTTTACCAATTTGGTGGACAGTTTAGACATTGAGCTCAAACTGAATCATAAAGTAAGCAAAGAGGAACTAGAGTCAGGTCAGTTTGATGATGTGATTATTGCGACAGGCGTTGTGCCACGGGCGCTTGACTTTGAAGGGGTAGAGTTACCACAAGTGATGAGCTATGCCGAATTGCTATCGGGTCAAAAAGTTGCAGGTAAGCGAGTCGCTGTGATAGGCGCAGGCGGTATTGGTTTCGATGTTAGCGAATATTTGACCTCTACCCATGTTAAACCGTTTGAAAAAGATGCCCAAGGTAACGTGATTTATCAACCCCATCCGCAAAGCGTAGACTCATGGAAACGTGAGTGGGGGGTGGACACCAACCCACACTATGACAGCGAAGGTGGACTGGTAAAACCAGAGCCCATTACCCCGACCCGTGAAGTGTATTTGATGCAGCGTAAAAAAGGTCGCTTGGGGGCAGGTCTCAATAAAACCTCAGGCTGGGTGCACCGTGCTCATATCAACAAGCATGGCGTCAAACAGGTGAGCGGCATTGGCTATGAGAAAATTACCAATGAAGGGATTTGGATTACTAACCCAGACGGTCATAGCCAATTATTGCGCGTTGATAGTATCGTCATCTGCGCGGGGCAAGAATCAGTCAATCACCTAATGCCTGCGGTGGGTGATGACTTGACAGCGCAATATCACTTGATTGGTGGGGCAAAATTGGCAGGCGAATTGGACGCCAAACGTGCCATTCGCGAAGGCGCGGAAGTCGCTGCCATGTTGTAGCAGCTTTTACTATGTCATAAAAAAGGCGATGAATGGATGTCACCGCCTTTTTTATATTGACCGCGTATTATTGAATGGCATCAGAGGCTAAGAAAAAATTGCGGGCTTGCTGAGAGTCTATCAGCTTGTCTACAGCACCTTGCAAATCATGCGTAGTGTGCGGCTGCTCAATCATCTCGCTAATGGTGTCATACAGCCGTGAAAATAACGAGAAATTACTCTGTAGCAAATAACTCATAATTAGCTCGCTCACCCCCGTCACTTCCAAATCAAGCGACGTCTTAAAGCGCAGCTCGCCATCCATCACATCCATTTCTAAATTGCCAATCATCAAATCATAATTCAGATAAGCGAGCATTGCGAGCATCTCAGGGCGATTGGCTTCAGCAATCGCAGTGGGATAAACACTGTACACCGCAATCAATTGCTGCTCACTAAAAAAACGAATCATACAACCCCAATGCCGCTCTTTATCTGACACTTGCATCGTATAATGATGAATGCTTTGCTCATCTTGATCGCTGGCAGGATGATACATAAATTGATAACCCATACTGGCTAAGATATGCTCTATATCATCGGGGGTAATCGGTTGTAGCGCTAATTCGTCATCTGCATCAAGCGACTCACTGGCTAAAAGCGATTCATCTTGTAAATGGCTATGTTCATCAAACGCCGGATTGACTTTATTTTTGACAAAAGGCTGATAGCTAGTAGCATCAGTATGCTCGTTTGTCTCCGCACAATGACTAGGGTCAGTTGTTTTATCGGCTACAGGGAGCGGCGCTGATTTTTCAGCAGTAAACAACAGTTTTAGGCGTTGCCATAAACGCTTCGGATTTTTGGACATTGATTTCACTTACCCAAGAAAAAATAGCTAAAAATAGAAAGAAAAACGAAAAGCAGAACAGTTAAAAAACAAAAAAGTTAACAAACAGGTTGGCAAAACTTTGACGCTATCATCAAGCTTTATATGGATACTTTATATGGATAATTGCAAAGACCCGTCGCAAGTTAGTATATAATAAGCTTTCTACACAACTTTAGCCAATTATCTATACAATGGGTATAAGGCCATGATTTATCAATTTAATCTGTTATCTATTTAATGACTTGCAAATTTTAACCAATGTTATGCCAAATCCAACACCCACTGCTATGCCTATCTCGGCGACCAGTTCGCTGCTAAACTGTCATAATGTCACCATACAACGTGGCGAATTTCCGCTGTGTGAAGCGGTGAATTTGGTGCTAAACCGTGGCGATATTTGTCATTTGGTGGGTGAAAATGGCACCGGCAAAACCACATTTTTGATGCAGCTTGCAGGGTTGATTCCTGTGTTGACCGGTGATATCAGCTGGCAGGGCAAGGCAGGGTTACCTGTGCAGCCATTTTATGTGGCGCACCAATTGGGTATTCATTTGCAACTCACCGTTGAGCAAAATTTGCGATTTTTGTTAGCCTTGTATGGCATCAAACCAAGCGCAGATGCCCTTGAGCAAGCACTCGATTGGGTTGGGTTAGCAGGTTATGAGAAAATCAACTGCTATCAACTCTCGGCAGGGCAGACGCGCCGCGTGGGTCTGGCACGCTTGCTGTTTGCGCTTGAGTATGTAGCGCAATTTCCTTGCTGGCTACTTGATGAGCCGCTAACCGCGCTTGATGTCAATATGATTGCCAAAATTGAACACTTGATGCAGACATTCGTTCAGCGCGGCGGGGCAGTGCTCATGACCAGTCACCAAACTGTCGCCGTCGCCAACAAGCAATTAGATTTAACCTTGTATACGGTTTAGGGGCAACTGCAATGATTGATTTTTCTGCCCTGTGGCAACGCGAATGGCAAATCAAACAGCAAAACAAAGTGCAGTGGTTATATCCACTGGTGTTGTTTTTAATTATCATCACCTTATTTCCACTGGCGATGGGCACGGAGCCAAAATTACTGCAGCAACTAGGCGTGCCTGCGGTATGGATTGCAGCGTTATTGTCGCTGATTATGGGTATGGAAAACTTATTTCGCCCAGCGCTCGATAACGGCACACTGGCGCAATTGGTTGTCGCTCGTGCCTCGATTCCCACTTGGGTTCTAGTACGGCTCATCGTGCATTGGCTGACCAGTGCGGGGATGGTGTGTCTGCTCGCATTTTTAGCGATGCCGCTTTTTGGCTTGACCAGCCAAGCAGCCATTGCCCTGAGTGCTTCTATTTTGGTGGGTAGTCCGATTTTGCTATGCTTATCAGCGATTGCCAGCAGCTTGACATTATCGCTAAAAAACGGCGCGGTGTTAGTGCCATTGATTTCGTTACCGATGCAGCTCCCTGTACTGATTTTTGCCACGGGGGCAGTGGGGCAATTTGCCATGGGGCTTAACGGTTATCCGATTTTAGCCCTATTACTGGCGGGCAGTATTTTGGCAGTCATCGTCACGCCTTTTGTGATTGCATTTTCATTAAAACTGGCTTGGTTAAGCTGATGATTTTTAGATGAAAAAATCCCCAAATACCAGTAAAATAAGCGAACAAATATCTTATTGTTGATGGCTTACATTCATTTTAGAAAAAAAAGCAAGGCGCATTCCATGGCAGAAATTACCCCAAACGTTGGCAAAAATGGCTTTTTTTCTCGCCTTTGGCAAGGGTTTCTTAAAACTGTTGGCACCAAAGAGTTTTATCGTATTTTTGCCCCTTGGGTGAAATATTTAGCTGTTATTGCTGCGCTGCTATTAGCGGTGGGTGCCGTTTGGGGATTAGCGTTTGCGCCACCCGACTATTTGCAAGGCAATAGCTATCGTATTATCTTTATCCATGTCCCCACTGCCAGTCTGGCCATGTCAATTTATTTGGGTATGGCAATTTTGGGGGTGATTTTTTTGGTCTGGAAAATTAAAACCGCCAATTTGGTTGCCCAAGCGATTGCGCCGATTGGCTTTATGCTTTGTGTGTTAAGTCTACTTACAGGCTCGATTTGGGCAAAACCTACCTGGGGCACATACTGGGTATGGGATGCGCGTCTGACTTCTATGCTGATTTTGGCGTTTTTGTACGCAGGCGTGATGGCACTATTTGCTGCATTTGAACATACCGCCAGTCGTGGCAAAGCGGCGGCGATTTTATCGATTGTCGGTGCGGTTAATTTGCCGATTATCAAATATTCTGTCAACTGGTGGAATACCCTACACCAAGGCTCGACATTTACCGTAACTGAGCGTCCAAAAATGCCGCCTGATATGTATATTCCGTTATTACTGATGATGTTAGGCAGCTATTTTTTAGTGGCTGCGCTTACCATCTATCGTACCAACACCTTGATTCTACAGCGCGAAAGTAGCAAACAATGGGTGATTGATGAATGCAAACGGCTATATCACTAAAGAGTTATTGTTAAAGCCTCCTTACTGACGTAAAGTATCGCCATTTAACTAGCGATAGCTTCAATCCTATGACACCAATCCATTCTCTAAACCTACATTCAAACCTGAGGTGACCAATGAGCCCGTATTTTCATAATTTTGCCGAATTTATCGCCATGGGTGGGCATGGTAGTTATGTGTGGTCAACTTGGCTACTGACTTTATTAGGGATTGTCGCGCTCGTCTTTTTTAGTCGTAGTCAGCGTAAAGCAACCTACCGAGATATCACTACCCAGCAGGCGCGCCAGCAACAGCGTCATCAGCGTACGGCTAAGAGTAGCGGATAATAGTATTTATCGCCCTAATCAGTGTTATAATAGACAAGTAGACCCATAGGGTGTGGTTCATCAAAAGTGAGATGAAAAAAAGCGATGAATAAAGTACGACAAAAAAAATTAATGTGGGTGATGGCAACCTTATTTGGCGCAATCATTGCTGTCGTCCTTGTAATTTATGCGGTAGGACAACAAACCGACTATTATTTTGACCCCACAGCCATTAGTCAAGGCAAAGCACCTGAAGATACCCGTATCCGAGCAGGGGGCATGGTCGTGCGTGGTAGTGTCGAGCGAGATAGCACAGACCCACTGAATGTCAAATTTAAAATCACCGATTTTAAATCCACCGTACCGGTATCTTATAAAGGCATCTTGCCAGATTTATTCGCCGAAGGTTCGGGCGTGGTAGCCACAGGTTCGCTTGAAGGCAATACCTTTGTAGCAAGCGAGGTACTAGCAAAGCATGATGAGAATTATATGCCGCCAGAAGTAGCAAAATCATTAAAAACCCAGCATCAAGCCAATGGCACGGATGTCAACCAAGCGCAGTTTATGCCGGCTACCCCTGTCAAACAATAAAGTCACTTAACTAAAAAGTCACTTAGCTAAAAAATTAATTAGTTAAAAAATCAGCTGGCTAACAAAGCCAGGTAGCTGAAAAAGTGGGCAATTGACCCACTCTTTTAGTGTCTAGATGATGTTAAAAAATAATGTGAAAAATTTTGTGCCATACAAAATCTTTAACCATAAAAAAAGGAAACCGCTCGGGTTTCCTTTTTGTTCAGTTTAAAAAACTGATTATTTTGCAGCAGATGCAGAAGCGTCAGCAACAGTTGCAGCAGCAGAAGCGGCAGCAACTTGGTTGGCAGCGTCAGCAACAGCAGAAGCTGGTGCAGCAGCAGATGCAGTGTCTACAACAACAGTAGAAGCGTTAACAGTTGCAGCAGATGCAGTTACTGCAGGTGCAGAAGCTTCTACAGTGGTAGTAGTTGTTGATGAAGCAACTGTAGTTGAAGCAGTTGTAGAGGCAGCAGCTGGTGCAGCTTCTTCTTTTTTGCTACATGCAGTCATAGCTAAAGATGCAGCAACTAAACTCGATACAGCGATTAATTTAACGTTCATTACGTGTTCTCCTAAAGAAAATAACCCCGTATTCACTCGACGATACTCTAAATAAACGGTTTATTTAGAATTAAAGACACACGGGACATGAAACTGGCAATATTGTAGCGGAAACTTAGTCAAGATAGAATAACTTTCGCATAAAAAAATATAATAAATCTGATAAAAGGTTGTAACAAAATAACACCGCAATCACAAATACAACTTTTTAGATTTATTGATATCGCACGAAAAAGATATCTTTTTTAGCTTTTCGCGGAAAATGTCGTATTATACGCATAAAAATATGGCAAAGATATCTTTATTTTTGTAAATTTACAAATTTTTTTTGTTTTAGCGGTCTATTGGATATAGTTAAAAAATAATTTTTTATGGTGATAATTGCTTAATCTTAATAAGATTTCTAAGGCTTTGATGGGTAGATAAGTTACATTAGTGGTATATTGTTAGGGTTTATTGTCAAAAATCTGTATAAAACTACGATTTCACACAGCAATTTTTAGGCAAAATGCTACAATGCCAAAATAAGCAAATTCTATGAGCATATTATAAAAGTAAGATAGTATTTAAGGAGGTGTTGGTATGAAGTGGGAAGATCGTGACGGTAGTTCGAATGTATTGGTCAGCGGCGGTAAAGCCGTGGGTGGCGGTATCGGTAGTATTATCATCGGCTTGATTTTGTGGCTGGTGTTTGGTATGAATCCCATGACTGCCATGCAAACAGGTTCTGCAATCACAGGTGGAAATAGTAGTGGTCAACAAACCCTTGACCAGCAAACGGCTGACCGTGACCAAAAATTTGCCTCAGTGGTATTAAAAGACACGGAAGAAGTTTGGGGTCAAATTTTTAGTGAAAACAATATGCAATACCAACAGCCTAAATTAGTATTATTTAATGGTATGGTACGTTCAGGTTGTGGTAACGCTTCTTCAGCCACAGGCCCTTTCTATTGCCCTGCAGACCAACGCGTCTATCTTGATACCAGTTTTTTCCAAGAAATGCGCCAAAAATTGGGTATTACAGGTGACCAAAATGGCTCAGGTGATGCACAAAACCAAGGTAAAGCAGGTGACTTTGCACAGGCTTATGTGATTGCTCACGAGGTGGGTCATCATGTGCAAAATCAATTGGGTATTAGCCAAAAAGTGGATGAAGCCAGTCGCCGTGCCACTGAAGCACAAGCCAACAACTTATCAGTGCGTCAAGAGCTACAAGCGGACTGTTTCGCCGGTGTTTGGGCAAACCGTAACCAACAACGTGTTCAATTCTTAGAGCAAGGCGATATTGAAGAAGCGATTAATGCGGCGCAGCAAATCGGTGATGACCGTTTAGCCCAAGCCAGTGGTCGAGCAGCGGTGCCTGATAGCTTTACCCATGGTACCAGTCAACAACGTATGACGTGGTTTTCACGCGGTCTAAAATCGGGTGATATCAACCAATGCGATACTTTTAGTGGTGCAATTTAAGTAGCGGTGCGATTTAAGCCCAAAGCAGGCGAATAAAAAAGATGCCAACAAAAAGCTCAACACTAGGTTGAGCTTTTTTATTTTTACGAGTCAGCTAATTAACAGGATTAAGCGATAACACGATTAAGATTTATCTTTACGCGTCATTTGCTCAAAGAATTCATCATTGGTTTTTGAGTCTTTAAGTTTTTCTAGCAAAAACTCAGTGGCTTGTAGTTCATCCATGGGGTGTAACAGTTTGCGCAGAATCCATACTTTGCGTAACATCGCTTCATCCATCAAACGCTCTTCACGGCGAGTGCCCGATTTTTTGATATTGATGGCAGGGAATACCCGTTTTTCGGCAATGTCTCGCTCAAGGGTAATTTCTTGGTTACCTGTCCCCTTAAACTCCTCATAAATCACCTTATCCATGGTACTGCCTGTGTCAATCAAAGCGGTTGAAATAATGGTCAAGCTACCGCCTTCTTCGACATTACGCGCGGCACCAAAAAAGCGTTTTGGGCGTTCTAAGGCATTGGCATCCACCCCACCAGTCAATACTTTACCCGATGAAGGCAATACAGTATTGTAAGCGCGGGCAAGGCGTGTGATGGAGTCAAGTAAAATCACCACGTCTTGTTTGTGCTCAACCAAGCGTTTGGCTTTTTCAATCACCATTTCGGCGACTTGTACGTGACGGGTTGGCGGCTCATCAAAGGTCGATGCGACCACTTCACCACGCACCGTGCGCTGCATCTCGGTCACTTCTTCAGGACGTTCGTCAATGAGCAGCACGATGAGATAACATTCTGGGTTGTTTTTGGTGATGGATTGCGCGATAGATTGTAGTAGTACGGTTTTACCCGCTTTTGGTGGGGCGACAATAATTGAGCGTTGACCTTTACCAATCGGGGCAATCAAGTCAATGATACGACCCGTTAAGTCTTCTGTGGTACCATTACCAAGTTCTAAGCGAAGCTGCTGGGTGGGAAAAAGAGGGGTTAAGTTTTCAAAAATCAGTTTGTGGCGAGAGCGGTCTGGGGTGTCGAAGTTGATTTCGTTAACTTTTAATAGGGCAAAATAACGCTCAGAATCCTTGGGTGGGCGAATCGTCCCTGCGATTGAGTCACCCGTCTTGAGATTGAAACGGCGAATTTGGCTCGGACTCACATAGATATCATCGGGACCCGCTAGGTAAGAGCCTTCCGACGATCGTAAAAAACCAAAGCCATCGGGCAAAATCTCAAGCACGCCATCCCCATAGATAGCTTCACCGTTTCGGGCGTGGGTTTTTAAAATAGCAAAAATGATATCTTGTTTGCGACTACGGGCCATGTTTTCTAGACCCATTTGCTCGCTAATCAACAACAATTCAGCAATCGATTTTTTCTTGAGTTCAGTCAAATTCATAGGTAAATCATCAATAACTAATTTTGAACCACCTCAAAACGTGAGTCGAGCAAAGGCGCTGCATCGTTTTAAGACAGTAGGGTGTGAAGAGAATATAAAGAGAAAAAAATAGAAACGTTTGAAATGATTAACTGAGCGTTGCAAACAGACAATACCAAGTACTAAACCAAATAATAGTAAATGCCTGCTAACGTAACGTTAAGCATATCGATAAGATAGTTATTTTGTGAGACACACTATACGACTTGACATATTCATTTGTCAATGTATGGGCATAAAAAACCGCGATTTTTTTACTCACAAGTATCAAAATCGCGGCGAATCTCACTGGTAATTATCAAAAAAATATACCGTTACCAATATAAAAATTCAATTTAACCTACGCTAGTGATTCTTACCCTAGCGATTATAAGTGTTTGTTGATAAGAGCAGTCAATTGGGCTTTTGGTTGCATACCCATAGTGGCATCCACTTTTTCACCGTTTTTAAACATAAATAAGGTAGGGATACTACGAATACCATATTGTGCGGCTAGGTTTGGATTTTGGTCAACGTCGATTTTAACGATTCGCGCTTTACCCTCAAATTCTGAGGAAAGCTCGTCTAATACAGGGGCGATGGCTTTACATGGACCACACCAAGTTGCCCAAAAATCGACCAATACTGGGGTATCTGATTGTAGTACTGCTTTTTCAAACGTACCTTCATCGGCATGAATAACTGAAGACATAGTAACTCCTACGTGTTAATATTGTTAATTGTTAGGTTTTGGATTACGGTTAAGTAATGACCCAAACGCTTGTTTTTGCCCAGTGCTTGTTTTTGCCTAATAAAAAAATCTTAATATTGGATACAATCAAACAGTGATAGAAACATTGAAGTGATAGAAACAATGATAGGATAGTGAAATCTATTAAACAGACACCCAACGGCAAATTACTTTATTGTGCTTATTATGATAGGGTCATCTTAGCATAACACAACCCCAAAACAGGGTATGGCTATGGTTAATTGTTTTGATAGTTATGATAAGAAACATTAATGGCATCTAATTAATTGTATCTAAATGATTGTAACGATAGAAGTTTTTAGAAAATATTACAGTCAATTTTTTTCACCGATGGACAGGTATGTGGGGATGCAAAAATGGCAGTTGCAATAAAATGGCTTTTACTCAGGGGGGAAAATGCGTAAAATGGTGTCTAATCGAATTATTGACTTTAACCAACACTAAGTGACATATGCCTGACTTACTTGCTAATAACGAACTTATGGCCGCCATTGATATTGGCTCAAATAGCTTTCATCTTGCCATCGCGCGGTTAGACCATGGGGAAGTACGCAAATTAGCATCAATGTCAGAAAAAGTGCAGCTTGCCGCTGGACTTGATGAAAACAACTATTTGTCGCTTGAGGCACAAAAACGCGGGCTGGATTGTCTGACACGCTTTGTCGGACGTCTGGACGCTGTTTCCCCACAGCGGTTACGGATTGTGGCTACCAATGCGCTGCGCCAAGCCAAAAATGCGGATGAATTTATTCGACAAGCCAATTTAATTTTACCCAAACCCTTAGAAGTTATTGCGGGGCGAGAAGAAGCGCGTCTAATTTATTTGGGAGTTTCTCATACCAATGCCAGTACCGACAAACGCTTGGTGATTGATATTGGGGGTGGTTCGACGGAGTTTATTATTGGCAAAGGCTTTGACCCGATTTTGACCGAAAGCCTACAGATGGGCTGTGTTGCCTTTACCAAATCCTATTTTACTGACGGCGCTATCACCGAGAAAGCGTTTGAAAAAGCGATTGCTGCGGCGAGAAAAGAAGTGCTTGGCATTAGCCGTTTGTACCAAAAAACGGGCTGGGACAGTGTCACGGGCTCAAGTGGCACGATTAAAGCGGTCAATCAAATTTTGCTGCAACTTGGACTTGCCGATGAAAATGCTCGTGTGACCTACAGCGGTGTCAAAGAAATCCAAAAATTACTGATTAAAGCAAAACATATCGACAATATTGATTTTGCCGACATTAAAGACACCCGTAAAGTAGTGTTGCCGGCTGGTGTCGCCGTGCTGCTCGCAGCGATGAATGTTTTGGGCATTGATACCATCTCTTATTCAGATGGTGCGCTGCGTGAAGGTGTCATGTACGACATGCTCGGGCGTTTTGCCAGTGAAGATGTACGCGATCGCAGTGTACAAGCCTTGATGACGCGTTATTCGGTTGATAGAAAACAAGCAAAACGTGTGGTACGTACCGCGCAGCAGCTGTTTGACCAAGTGAAAAACCGCTTGGGGCTTGATGAAGAAGACGCGGATTTACTTCGCCGTGGTGCCTATTTATATGAAATTGGTCTTGCCATCAGCCATAGTAGCTATCACAGGCACAGTGCCTATTTGCTGGAAAATTCGGATATTGATGGGTTCTCACAAGTCGATAAAACACGCTTGTCGCAGCTCGTCATGCACCATCGCCGTAAATTAAAACCTGATAGTTATGATGAAGTCAAAATGGTCGGCGGTGATAATCTGGTGTATTTAACTTTGATTTTACGCCTAGCGGTACTGGTGCATCACAGCCGTAGCAAACATGATACGCTACCGATTCAGCTAGCGGCTAAAGATAACCATACTTGGGAAGTTTCGGTAAATTTAGCCGATGATAACGCAAGTCTTGTGCTATCAGATTTGCAAGATGAAATTGATATTTGGCAAAAGTGGGGCATGAGCTTATCCGTTGCCACTTATGAGCCAGCTATTGGGTAAGCAAATAGTTAGATAAACAGCTAAGTAAATAGCTAAGCAAATTTTTAAATTTTAAATTAAGAGCTTAGGTCTGTCATACGATATTAAGATGACAACAGTCGCAATAAAACAAGGGAATAACGACAATGAGTGTCTGGGAAAAAGTACAGCTTGCACGTCATGCAAAACGACCATTATTTTTGGATTATGCCAACCAGCTGTTCACGGAATTTGATGTGCTGCAAGGGGATCGCGCGTATGCCGATGACAAAGCGATTTTGGGGGGCATGGCGATGTTTAACGACCAGCCTGTCATGCTGATTGGTCAACATCGCGGTCGCAGCACCCGTGAGCGTATTGAGTACAATTTTGGTATGGCAAACCCAGAAGGCTACCGCAAAGTAGTTAGACTGGTGCAAATGGCAGAACGGTTTAAATTGCCGGTGTTTACCTTTATTGATACCCAAGGCGCATATCCTGGCGTAGGTGCAGAAGAGCGTGGTCAAGCCCAAGCGATTGCCCAAAGTATTGCGGTATTTTCATCTTTGAACGTCCCTGTGATTGCTACGGTAATCGGAGAAGGGGGGTCAGGCGGTGCCCTGGCGATTGGCGTCGCGGATCGTATCAATATGCTAGAAAACAGCATTTATTCTGTGATTTCGCCTGAAGGTTGTGCATCGATTCTATGGAAAACGGCTGAAAAAGCGCCCCAAGCCAGTGAGGCGTTGAAACTCAGTGCGACAAATTTAAAATCTCTTGGCTTAATTGATGAAGTGATTGGGGAAGGCGAGGGCGCGCATATTAACAGCGATGTGGCTATGACCAACCTTAAAG
The DNA here is from genome assembly GCF_031979465.1 of Moraxella sp. CTOTU46934. Classification (NCBI taxonomy): domain Bacteria; kingdom Pseudomonadati; phylum Pseudomonadota; class Gammaproteobacteria; order Moraxellales; family Moraxellaceae; genus Moraxella; species Moraxella sp. CTOTU46934. Next base: position 100,972 of record NZ_DALZEG010000005.1, on the reverse strand, counting down.
CCACGCTCGAGCAACAGCTAGCACAGCTTGAAAAGCTTGATGAGCAAACGCGTCTGCAACAACGCTATGAAAAATTGATGAGCTTTAATTCTACGGTGTCCTTACCAAAAGCCTCTGCTTGATTGTCAGTGATTTAACCTATTTTAATGACCCATGGGCGTTTATTGAGGCGCCCATTATTTTATCGCATTTGTTTTATCTCATTTGTTTTATCTCCTGGTTTTTCTCTCGCCGCATGAGCTTGAGCACTATGTCGTCTATCCCTATGTCATCTGTCCCTATGTCACCTGTCATTGAAGCGATTAAACAAAGTTATCAAACTCATATCAACCCGCACCCCAAGTCTACCACTAAAATTTATATTGCGTGCAGTGGCGGGCGAGACTCGATGGCATTACTGTTCGCCTGTCAGCAGCTACAACTACCGATTCATGTGATTCATATCAATCATAAATTGCAAAAAGTCAGTGATGACTGGCAACAACTGGTAGAAGCCTATTGCCACAAGCACCACATCGACTATGACAGCGTTTGTATCGATTGGCAATCGCAGCAAGTTTATGCAGCCGATAGCACAATCAGCCAAGAACAACAAGTCAATGAACAGCAAGCCAGAACTGCTCGCTATCGTGCCATCATACAGATTGCAGGCGAAAATGCCATTGTTGCCTTGGCGCATCACGCCAACGATCAGGTGGAAACCTTGTTGATGAACCTATGCCAAGGGACAGGGTTGGCAGGGCTGACAGGCATGCCGGCATTTGGGGTGCAACACGAATTTGGCAAACCTATTTGGTTATGGCGTCCGTTGCTTGGGGTAACGCGTGATGAGATTAGCGATTTTGTAGCGGCGCAACATATTCCTCATGTCGATGATCCTACCAATTTTGGCGTAACTAATCAGCGCGCTTTTTTACGTAATCAGATTTTGCCACTCCTTGATGAGCGCTTTCATAAGGTAGTGCAAAATATCACCCGCACCCAGCAAAACCTGACCGAAGCGCAGCGTATAGTCGAGGAGCAATATCAACAAGATTTGGCGCTATGTCAGTGGTCAAATAGCTGGACAAGTCATCAGCAATGTTTGCATATCCCCAATCTAAAAGCATTGAGCCAAGCAAGACGCTTTAACCTATTGCATCATTGGGTCAAAGGCTCACAAAAATTTGCCCCCACTCGGCAATGGATTGTACAAATTGAGCAGTTACTACAATCAGTGCAAACAGACCAGCAAGCGATTTTGCAGTGGCAGGGGATTGAGATTAGAAAATACCGCGATACGTTATACCGTCTTGATGCCGATTATGTGAAGGCGATTCATGGCAAGTCAGATAACAAGGTATTAGCCAATTTGACTGCTGATTTGGGATTATCTGTGGGGCTATCTCCAGAATTGGCGCTTGCTAGCAGAGCCGTGTTGCCCAATGAGTCTTTTCAATTATTGTCACAATCGTTTCATCAATCGTTTAAAAAACTGTGCCAACGATTTGATATTCCTAGCTGGGAGCGACAATTTGCCAAAGTGGTCATCATGAATGTCAACAAAGAAAAGGCACCCATTGCATCCCAAACACCGTCACGATTCGCTTTATTATTGCCGAATACCAGTGTTTGGTTGGCAGATGCCGGTGAGCTGAATTTGGCTACCCAAGCGCCTTGTCCGTGGCACTTGGTTTGGACAGACAGCTTGATGAGTGAATCTCATTGATTTAAGACTATCATGGACTGAGGCTATCATGGATTAAGGTTATCAAACCGCCATTAATCGCTTGAATTTGCGCCATGGACACCAATTTACGCTGTAAATTTGTCATCAAAATTTGCAGTAGGTATGGTAGACTTATTTGCGAATAATAGCGAGGGCGAACCCTTTAACTGCTTTCTTCTAACTGCTTTCGTCACCCCACAAAAAATGACTACAAAGGACATCTATGGCAACCACAACTTTTCTTAATATCGCTTTTATTGGTGGCGGTAATATGGCATCGGCACTTATCGCAGGGCTATTGGCAAAAGGTCAGCCAAGTAGCTTACTGCATGTGGTTGAAACCGATGCTGAAAAGTTAGCGGATTTTCAAGCCCAAGGGTTAAATACTTACAATGCGAGCAATATCGACGATACCAAGCACGCCATCGAAAAAGCTGATGTGGTCGTGCTAGCCGTCAAACCGCAGGTCATTAAAGATGTACTACTGCCAGTCAAAGATAGCTGGGGTGAGCAAGTGGTTATTTCAATTGCCGCAGGGATTGGTACTGATAGTTTAGCCGAATGGTTGGGGCCGCAAGTCAAACTAGTGCGAGCGATGCCAAATACCCCTGCGATGATTCAAATGGGTGCCACAGGCTTGTACGCGACAGCAGCGGTGAGCGAGGCGGAGCAACAACTCGCGCAGCAAGTGATGTCCGCGGCAGGACTGGTGTTATGGGTAGATGACGAAGAGCTACTGCACGCCGTGACTGCTATCTCAGGGTCAGCGCCTGCGTATTTCTTTTATATGTTAGAAAATATGATTGCCACGGGTGAAAAATTGGGGCTCACTCAAACCCAAGCAACGGCTTTGGCAATGCAAACGGCACTGGGCTCAGCGCAAATGGCATTGACCAGTCATGATACGCCAGCTGACCTGCGTCGCAAAGTGACCTCGCCCAATGGGACTACCCAAGCGGCAATTGAAGTGATGGATGACAAAAAAATGCATCAAATTATTGCCGATGCCATGCTAGCATGTGAGCAGCGCTCGCGTGAGCTAAGCCAAGCGTTTGGCAAATAACTCGATTTGGCTATAACATTGGCTACAACAGCAAATTTTAATTGACTATCTTAACGGCTTATCGTTAACAAGTGTGTAAGCAGCAAATAAGGATAAAAACAGGGCATGACTAATCTTTTGGCAGGGTTGTTTGATATCGTCGTCGCGGCGGCGATGATACTGGTTTTCTTTCGATTTATGCTGCAGTTTGCTGGCATTACTGCAAAGGATGCGTTTGCCAAACCCATTTATCGTATGACACGCATTGTCGATGTGTTTGGACGTATTTTCCCAACCCTTGGCGATGGCAGAATCAATACCGCAAGTTTGGTGTTGCTGTTTTTGCTGCGGATGATTTTTATTTGGGGCGTGCTTGGCATGATGCGTATTGATAGTCAAAATATTGGTCTGTTTTATATGCCAGAAGTAAACTTAGCCATGGTTGATTATCTATCGCGGCATTTTTCACCTGTCATGATGTTTTTTGTGGCGGCGGTGACCTTGCTGATTGATTTTTTAAGAATGTGTCAGTACATCATTATTGGCTCGTTTATCGGGGGCTGGGTGATGCTTTTTACCCAAAAAATGCCAGCAATTTTTGGCCTGCTCACCTTGCTTAGTGAGCCAATTATTCAGCCGTTTCGCAAAGTCTTACCTGCTACAGGCATGCTTGATTTGGCACCTATGCTGGGTTTTTTCTTGATTATTTTGCTAGAAACCTTGGTGCAAACCGTAGGTGTTTATTTATTAACCCTATAGTCTTTGTAACCCTATAGTCTTTGGCAAACGACGATTAAATGAGTAAACTTTAAAGCAGTGGGCTAAACAGGCGAATAGCGTTGTCCAAGAATTTTGCCCCAAAGCTACGCTGCTGCCATCCATAGCGCTGTAATGGCTCACTTTGTTGCAGATATTCATGCTGGCAAGTGAGCATTTGCTGGGTCATGGTACGATTATAAATCGCCATACTTACCTCCATATTCAGATAAAAACTGCGCATATCCATATTGACGGTACCAAATAAGCAATAATCATCATCCACGCACAAAATCTTGGCATGTAGCAAGCCTGCATTGAACAAATAAATCTGCACCCCTGCTGACAACAGCGGCTCAAAATAAGCCTGTGAAGCAAACCGTACCAATAGCGAATCTACTTTTTTGGGTACATTTAAAATCACCTTGACCCCACGCTTGGCAGCGGTAGTGATGGCAAGCAGTAGTGCATCATCTGGCACAAAATAAGGCGTGGTAATAACCACTTGTTTTTTGGCAGCAAAAATCGCACACACCAAGGTTTCGTAGATGACATGTCCCGTTAATTCTGGCGCCGATGGAATCAGCTGCAAACTGACTTGACTCACTGACGGATAAGCTTGTAGGTCGCTTTGCAGCGGCAAAATGTTTAACAAGGGCGGCTGAGCGACACGCGTGTTAGCGTTTTGACCTACCCCGCGAGAATTAGTCACGTGTTGTAATTTGCGATGATGCAGCTTTGATGTGCCAATATACAGCGACTCGGTATAGAACGACTTGGTAAAGCGATTAACGATTTTTTTAAGGCCGGAAAAATTGGCGTTGGTTTCTGCGCTGATATCCGTGGTCGTGACAAGTGCCATGGCTTTCACCGAATTGACGTTATCATGACCTTCCACCCGTATCATGACATCAATCCATTTGCCCACATGCTCGTTTTGTTTGAAAAAATCGGGGTCGATTAAATTAAAACTTCCCGTATAGCCATAGCAGTTGTCAAAAATAGCCAGCTTACGATGATTGCGGATATCAATGCGTTTGACAATAGTTTTGAACAAACCCACGGGCAGCGACTCATGCACAAAAACATCAGCGTCTTTGAGTTTTTGCACCCACGAACTGCGAAAAAACGCATGACTGCCAACGCTATCAGCGAGCAAATGCACGGATACGCCGCGCTGGCTAGCCGCCATCAAAGCTTCTAATAACTCAATCACCCGGCCTTGTGGCGACACAATATAAAATTCCAGCAAAATCATCGTGTTTGCCGCACGGATATCGGCTAATAAACTGGCAAAAATATGGTCAGCGTCTGTCATCAGCGTCAGCGTATGATGGTCGTACACGCCAAGCCCGGTTTTTAGTAGGGCGATATTGCTCAGTTGTCGTGCTTCGGTATCTAAATTTTTGGAAATTTCATTAAAATCAATCTGCTGGGCGTTGGCAAAGTCACGCAGTAATTTTTGCGCCATCAAACTGCGCTTACGATACTGATGCCCAATATTGATTTCACCAAATAACATATAACCGATGATGCCAACAACAGGCAGGGCAAATAACACCGCAATCCAAGCAATGGCTACGCTTTGGTGGCGCTGCTGTTGAATAACCCGCACAACTAGCCAAAGCGTGATGAGAAAATGGGCGATCACACCTAGCTGCAATAGCAACGTCTTGACAATCGACCACTCCAATAATAACCCCATATTAGCTTGCCTAACCTAGCATTGAGCTGTAATGAAAGCGTTTGGGAATTCTTTGACCATGAGGATGGACAATGTCAGCGACTTTGAGCACGTGTTGCGTCCAAATATCTGCGCATTGTACCGCTGTCACAAGCTTATCACCCAGTGCCAAGCGACCTGCAATATAACTTGCTAGACTGCAGCCCGAGCCATGATACTCACCCGCCAGTCTTGGCAAAATCGCTTGGTATGCCAGTCGGCAGTTTTGGTTATCATTAACGTATAAATATTGCTCGATACCAGCGGCTTGGCTATCGTGAGACGTCTTGACTAGCACTGCTTTGGCACCTTGTTGACACAAATCTTTGGCGGCGGCGTGGAGATTGTCGATGCCTGTCAAATCACGCAGTTCAATGCTGTTAGGGGTCATTAGGGTTGCAAAAGGGGTCAACTGGGCGAAGGCAGCCACCAAGGTGTCTTTGTCACCTAACGCACCGCCACTGTTGGCTACCAGTACCGGGTCAAGCACATATGGCGTACCTGTTGCAATACTGCCATCGGTGAAAAGCTGCGCGAGCATCGCAATATTATCAGTGGTGCCAAGCATCCCTGACTTGATGGCTTTGACAGGCAAATCATTGAGCACCGCCAGTGCTTGCGCCCTTACCAGCTCACTTGCGCATGCCTCAAACCCAAAAACTTGCTGTGAACTTTGAACGGTCACTGCGGTACAGGCAATCGCTGCATGACTCCCTGCTTGCCCAATCGACTCAATATCCGCTTGCAAGCCTGCGCCACCTGATGGATCTAACCCCGAAAAACACAATACAGTGGGGCGCAGTGTCATGCTAGGTGCTAAAATAGGGGCAAGAGTAGCAGGGGTTGACATAAGATTCTCACAGGCTTGTTATCAATCCTCATAAAGGATTGGTTAAGTGGTTTTTTTAATCATTACTTTCAAACAGATTATCACATAACGACTTGTTTCTGGGCAGGCATGGTGCCACTGCCAAGGTGATGTAATTATTCTCACATAATTTTTTTAAAAAGTCTTGCAAATTTGGATTGGTTTGTTATAATGCCCACCCACAATGCTTGAGGTTAATGGCGACATTGACTAAAATTATTGTACGGTGTTATAGATAAGTAAGAGCAATTCGGTGACGTGGGTGAGTGGCTGAAACCACAGCCCTGCTAAGGCTGCATACGGGAAACTGTATCGAGGGTTCGAATCCCTCCGTCACCGCCATTTATTGAATCAAAATTAGTTTTTAAATTATTTAAAATAAAGTTTGACAAAATAAATATTCTAACTTATAATAGCGCCCACTTCAAAAGAAGACATTAGTTAAGCGCTTGTAGCTCAGTTGGATAGAGCATCAGGCTACGAACTTGAGGGTCGGGGGTTCGACTCCCTCCAAGCGCACCACTAATTACTTTGTTAAAATTAATCGCCACTCTTTGAGTTCAGGCGATTTTTTTTATGCCTTATTTTTTTATGTCTCATATTACTCGGCGGGTTATTTTGCCGTTAGTCCTCCCTTGTTTGCCAAAGTTGCCTAAGGCATTTTCATCCCAGTTATGTTGAGCTGAGTCATGTTTATCCCAGTTATGCGCTGATGGGGCTCGAGTGTGCGTTTGAGTCATAGCCTTTTGGTTGTATTTAGGCTACAATTTCGCTTAATTACTCCTATCATTCGCCCGCTATACCTATGCCTAAGACCAAAACCCCAATGTTAAAAACAGCTGAGACCAGCAGCCAGCCGCAATCTCTGCCATCAGCGCCATTGCCAGAACAACAACCTGTGATGGCAAAAGCGGCTACTCGGCTGATTGCTATGCTGTATGATGGTATGTTGATTTTGGCGATGCTATTTTTTGTGCAGATGCTGCTGATTGTATTGGGGACTAAACTGCTAGGTTTGGCAGGGACGGATATGAAGCAAGCGGCGACATTACCGCTATGGTATCGAAATATTGTGCAAATCCCTGCGTTTGTGATTATCTTGGTCGGGTTTTATGGGGTGTTTTGGCGTAAGGCAGGGCAGACGCTTGGCATGCAGACTTGGCGGCTTAAAACCATGAACCGTGATGGCTCATTGCTAAGTTGGCGGCAATCGATGATGCGGATATTAGCCGCGTGTTTATTGCCGGTGGTCTGCGGGATGATAGGCTATCTTATCCACCAGTCGGTGGGTGCGCTGTATTTTAGTATGTTTATTGGGCTATTGTTTAATTATTGGTTTGCATGGGTCAATAAGCAAGGCTTGGCGCTACATGATTTGCTGTCAAACACCGTGACCATGAAAATGCCAAAAATTAACCATGAAGGCTTGTTTGCTGGGTTTAGGAAAAAATGACTATTTGTCTCTCGCCCACAACCAGTCTGCCAAATCGAGCAAATAGTTATCATTGCCAAATTCAGCAACCACCGCATTTTTCGCGGTATCAAATAAGCTTTGCGCGTAGGTTTTGGCAGCTTCCACGCCCAGTAATTTGACATAAGTGGATTTATCCAATTTTTCATCACTCCCCGCAGGTTTGCCAAGCTGCTTGGTGTCGGCAGTCACATCCAAAATATCATCTTGTACTTGGAAAGCCAAGCCAATCTGCTCGGCAAAGCTATTGAGTGCTTGGCGCTCGCTGTCAGTCGCGTTGGCACAGATGGCACCCATCAATACTGACGCTTCAATGAGCGCACCTGTTTTGTCACGGTGGATGGCTTCAAGCGCAGTTTGGCTAAGCTGTTGGTGCTCGCCATTTAAATCCAGCATTTGCCCCATGACCATCCGCCGTGCCCGTGGCGCAAACGTGGCAGATAGCGGGGTAGCAAACTCACTGTTTTCACCAAAATACGTATGGGTTAGGGCTTCAAATGCCAAGGTCTGTAGCACGTCACCGGCAAGCATCGCAGCGGCTTCACCATAGGCGATATGGGTGGTAGGGCGCCCTCGGCGCAGCGCATCATCATCCATACAAGGCAAGTCATCATGCACCAGCGAATAGCCGTGTAGACACTCTACCGCCATCATGGCACGGCGCACGTCATTAGATAATTGATGGGATGGGTGGGTAAGACTGCTTTCGGTTTTTACTGTGGCAAAAGTTGCTGCAATCAGTAAAGGACGTACCCGTTTGCCGCCATTGGTCATCGCGTATAGGCTTGCTTCATGCAGCGGTGAGGGTAACTTGCAGGCTTGGAGGTAGGCTGTGATATCCGATTCTAGTTGGTCAATGACTTGGCGCGAAAAAGCAGTAAATTCCATAATCAATTCTTTTGTAGGTGTTAAAATTTTGAGCAATAAAAAAGCTGCCCCCATTAAGGTTGAGCAGCCTTTTTGCAAAATGGCGCAACAAGTTTAACCCATTAGTCTAGGAAATTAAAGCTATCTAAATCCATCGCCATTAACTCGCTTGGTGCCAACATGCTCTCTGAGTGACCTGAGGCGCGTGGCAATAGTTTTTCAAAATAGAACTCAGCGGTTTTGATTTTGGCTTCATAGAATTCTTTGGTTTCGCTGCCGCCATTTTTGAGCTTGTCATACGCTACCGCCGCCATGCGTGCCCAGTGATAGCCCATGATGACATAGCCTGAGTACATTAAGTAATCATCGGATGCTGCTGAGACGATTTCACGGTCTTTACGAGCCGTGAGCATAATACGTGTGGTTAGGGTATTCCACTCTGCACAGTATTTGGTCAATTCCCAAACAAATTTACGCATCCCTTTATCTAGTGCGTATTCACTACACCATTTCATGATATTGGCGGTGTAATCCAGCAGCACTTTGCCTTTTGATTGGATTAACACTTTACGACCTAATAGGTCAAGCGCTTGTACGCCTGTAGTGCCCTCATAAAGGGTTGAGATACGTGCATCACGGGCGATTTGTTCCATGCCCCATTCTTTGATATAGCCATGACCGCCGTAGATTTGCATACCATGTTTGGCGCATTCAATGCTTAGTTCAGTTAAGAAGCCTTTGAGTATTGGGGTATAAAAGCCCAATTTATCATCCCATTTGTGGAACTCAGCATCGTCACCGAGCATCGCGCCTTCAAACATTTTATCAGCATAGCGTGATGCGTGATAAATCATTGAGCGCGCGCCTTCTGAGAAGGCTTTTTGGGTGAGTAGCATGCGCGCAACATCGGCATGATGGATAATCGCATCAGCCACTTGGTTTGGCTCTTTGGTACCTGATAGGGTACGCATTGAGCGGCGTTCTTTGGTGTAGGGCAATGAGTTTTGGAAAGCCAATTCCATATGCGCTAAGCCTTCCATGCCTGTGCCTAGGCGAGCAGTATTCATAAAGGTAAACATGGCTTTTAAGCCTTTATTTGGCTCACCGATTAGATAGCCTGTGGCATTATCAAAGTTGAGTACTGCAGTTGCTGAAGCTTTGATACCCATTTTGTGCTCAATTGAGCCACAGTTAACGGGATTGCGCTCACCAATGTCGCCGTTTTCTGTGACCAAGAATTTTGGCACGATAAATAACGAAATACCCTTGGTACCTTCAGGCGCATCGGGTAGGCGTGCTAAAACGATATGCACGATATTTTCTGTCAGGTCATGTTCACCGGATGAAATAAAGATTTTGGTACCACTAATCTTATAAGTACCATCGTCTTGTGGGATGGCTTTGGTTTTAACTTGACCCAAGTCGGTACCACATTGTGGTTCAGTCAAACACATGGTGCCTGACCAGCGACCTTCTACCAAGGCTGGCATATAAGTGGCTTTTTGCTCGGCGGTGCCGTATTGCATGATGGTATTCATACAGCCTACCGACAGTCCTGGATACATGGCAAATGCCCAGTTTGCCGTGCCCATCATTTCACTTTTGATGAGGTTGACAGACATTGGCATATTCAAGCCACCAAATTCTTCAGGAAACGGTATGGCTTGATACCCAGCTTCAACGAACATATCATAAGCTTCTTTAAAGCCTTTTGGCGTGGTGACAACACCTTTGTCAAAATGGCAGCCTTCAGCATCGCCTGATTGGTACAGTGGCATCAACACATTGCTACAATAATCCGCAAAACTCTCAAGCATCATATCCACGGTTTCAGGATCGGCATTTTCACCAGATTTTAAGGTTTTATAGTGTTCGGGGTAATTAAATACTTCATTGGTTAAAAAGCGAATATCACGCAGGGGGGCTTTATATGATAATGGCATACGCTGAAATCCTTTTAATAGGCTATTAACTAAGATAAAAAGGGAAAGGTAAAAATAAGTCCGCTCAGTATAAAGGTATTTCCCACTAAAAGCTTCAAATCATAATAAATATTCATAAATAATACTAATTATCATAAAATTATTTTATGATTTTGTGGGGCGAAGCTTTGCATGGACAAGAATGCAACAATTACCAACTACCTTAAACGCACTCGTTTTATTTAAACTTTACCAAACATATTAAACAACCAAACGTATTGAAAAATCATTTGTGAGCAACTCTTGCCAAATCTTCACAACCAATCTCCTAATCCATCGCTAGCTGATACGTCGACACTGCCAGCCAAACCTGCACCGATATCACTCAACAAACGCGAGCGCGGCGCCGTACTGTGGTCAATTATCAAAAAATTATCCGTTTTTGCAAAACCTTATCATTCATTAATCATAGCGACGTTGCTCCTTACGGTGATTGGTTCATTTGCCGCACAGGTCAATGCTTTTGTACTGCGTTACACAGTCGATCATTTGACCGAGATTCTCAAGCTCAGCGAGCCGTGGCAGGAAGGTGCAAAACTGCTCACGACTATCAGCATCGTGCTACTGCTCAAAGAACTGTTATACGCGGCAATCAGCTTTGGACAGCGCTATTTTGGTGAAAAAATCCGTATTAATTTGTCCCGGGATTTATCGCAAAAAGTCGTGGCGCGTATTTTAAGTTACCGCATGGGGTTTTATACCCACCCTGATAACGACAGTGGTAAGCTGCAGACGCGCATTGATTTGGGTGTCAGTAGTCTCACGCGCTTGGTGCAAAACTTTTTTATCGATATGTTGCCGTTATTTGCCAATGCGATCGTAGCGCTGGTAGTGATGTTTAGCGCCAATGTGTGGGTGGGGCTGGTAGGGCTGGTGATTGTGCCGATTTATTTTTATATCAGTCAAAGACAAGCCACGCGCTTGCAAGGCTTTCGTCGGCAGATGCGCCACTACCGGGAGAGCAAAAGCGAGCAAATCATTTCGCTCATTAACGCTATCACCGTGATCAAATCCTTTGTCCGCGAACCGATTGAAGCGCAAAAACATTTTGCCATTCAAAAAGAGATGACCGATAACCAGCTCAAAACGCGCGGTATTGGCTTTGGCTATGATGCACTCAAAAGTTTTATCGAGCAGATTGGTGTCGTGGCGATTATTATTTTAACCGCGTATTTTGTGCTTGATGGGCAGATGACCATTGGCATGATTATGTTTCATGTGTTGTTATTTCAAAACGTCGCATCGCCGATTCGCCAGTTGCATCGTATCTACGATGAGGTCAATGATGCCCTGACTTATGCCGAAGGGTTTTTTGATATCTTAGAAGATGATAGCCAAATCGAAGTGGTAGGCGGTGTCAATCCTGCGACGGTGCAGGGCGATATCGAACTTCAGCACGTGGATTTTGTTTATCCCAACGGCAACCAGGCCTTGCAGGATGTCAGCTTTCGCATTCGGCGCAACCGAATTACTGCATTGGTCGGGTTGAGTGGCGCAGGTAAAAGCACCATTATCAATCTGTTGGTAAAATTTTATCAGCCCACGCACGGGCGAATTTTGCTCGATGGCAAGGATTTGCAAGACTATGATACCCATGAGCTACGCCAACAAATCGGTTTGGTGTTGCAAAAAAACCATATTTTTGGCGGGACTATTGAAGAAAATATTCGTTATGGCGATTTAACTGCCAGCCAGGCTCAGATTGAGCAGGCAGCAATACAAGCCTCTATTCATGAACAAATCAACCAACTGCCCAAAGGCTACCAAAGCGAAGCCAAATCCTTGTCAGGTGGACAGCAGCAGCGTATTGCACTGGCACGTATGTTTCTCAAAAATCCGCCAATTGTCTTTTTGGACGAGCCGACCGCAAGTCTAGATGCCATTGCCAGCCAGCAAATCAAGCGCAGTTTGGATTTAATCAAACAAAATCGCACGGTGATTATCGTGTCGCACAATATCGCGCAGATTATTGACGCTGATGATTTGGTGGTCATCGAGCAAGGGCGCGTGGTGGAGACAGGCACGCATGATGAACTGTATCGCAAGCAAGGCAAATACTATGAGATTTTTAATGCCATGTCCGATAGTTTAAATCTTGATAAAATCACCCAAACGTTAGACAGCCATTAATTTAGGGCTTATTGTGCAGGCTTAGCATGCGTACTGGTGGCGCTAAGCGAATTAACGCCGTAACCCTGCTGACTTAAATTTATGCTACCATAACTGCTTTGTCATATTCACCCAACCTCACCCAATAAGTTAGTCAATACTCATGGAATCTCAAGTCTTAAAAATATTTTTGGCACTGGTGGTACTGGTCAATCCATTTGCCGCGTTATCGTTATTTATTGATATCACCAAAGACGCTAATCGACAACAAACTCGCAAAGTTGCACTGATTTCAGCCATTACCGTGTTTGTGACCATCGCAATATTTTCGTTGGCAGGCGAGCCTATTTTAAAGGTGTTGGGTATTTCGCTTGGCTCATTTCGTATCGCAGGCGGTATCTTGGTATTGATTATTGCCATTGGCATGATGAATGGCGCTGGCAATGTTGCCAAACCGCATGTCGGCAAATCTGGGGATTTAAATGGCGTGGCGTTTCAAGGGGCGGCATCTGCGGTGGTGCCGTTGACGATTCCGATGGTGATTGGTCCAGGTGGGATTTCTACCGTGATTATTTATGCCGCAAGTGGGCATAGTTATTTTAATATGTTAGCGATTATCACCGCAGGTTTGATTATCAGTATTATTACTTATCTAAGCTTTATGGCAGCGGGGCAGGTGAGTCGTTTCTTAGGTGACACAGGGCTTAATGTGCTCAATCGTATCATGGGCATGCTACTTGCGGCCGTTGCAGTAGAGATTTTTGTTGGCGGCTTAAAAAGCGTATTTCCGCAGTTGTTGTAAGTTCACCGGGTCGCTAAATCGGGTCGCTAAATAATTTATCACAGCAACCCTTAAGCATTAAGCATTGTAGTGGCTGTGTTAATATCACAAATTATGCTTGATTTTTACCGTTAAAGTCGCCATTTTAATAATCATGCAAGATGCCAAACCCTGTTAATAAGCTGTCAACAAGCTTCTAAAAAGATGCAAGCGTTAAACCATGCTTACGTTGATTAAAGCGATATCACAGGGTGACTAATAGTTTGACTATCCTAGTTAATCAGATAGTTACTAAGGTAGTAACCAAAGTAGTCACTGGGGCGGATAAAAGATTGAGGAGCGACGATGCAAAAAGATACAAAATCAGATTACCAAAGCCTACTGCAAGCGGCAAAAGAGGCCAAAGCAGAAGCGATGATGCTAGAGTTTATCGAGCAAGCTGACGGCAAAATGGTACTACGTACCTCGAATGACGAATCAGAAAACTTGGTAAGTATTGAATTTTCTGACAAAGTGAAAGAACTGTTGGGGGATGATACCCAGCTGATTGGTCAAAGTATGATTCATGCTGCCATTCAAACCTTAATGCAAAAGCAGCTCTCGCAGTGGCATGCCAATGTGTATGACGAAGAACCCGTGCATTATAGTTAAGGCGTAACGCCTATGCATTGATTTGTTGAACCCATAAGACTAAAGACTTATGGGTTTTTTTGTGCTTGGATTTTTTATTTGTGGGCAAATCCTTTATAATTAGCCATAATTTTTCTTCTGTGTTTCACTTATCAAAAAGAGTTGCCACCATGCCTATGCAAACCGCCAATTTTTATACCATCAATCATTCCAATTATCCAGTCAAAACGATTGGGATTTTAGGTGGCGGACAGCTAGGTATGATGTTGGCGCAAGCGGCGTTGCCACTGGGCATTCGCTGCGTGTTTTTGGAGGATAGTGCCAATTGCCCCGCACGCTTACTGGGCAAAGTGTTTAGTAGCGAGCAATTTGAAGATTTTGCCAAAAGCTGCGATATTTTTACCTTAGAATTTGAAAACACCCCGCTCAAACCTGCCCAGTTTTTGGAATCGACCAAAACCTTGTACCCATCGTCATTTGCGCTATCGGTGGCACAAGATCGGTTAAATGAAAAAAAATTGTTTAATCAATTAGATATCGCCACCGTGCCTTTTATGGCAGTGCATAACAAAGCCGATATCCAGGCCGCCGCCGACAAATTGGGGCTACCCTTGGTACTCAAAACCACACGCGGGGGCTATGATGGTAAAGGGCAGTTTGTGGTCAAATCCGCTAACCAAATTGACACCGCGTGGGCAGAACTTGGTGACGCAACCAAAACAGCGCCGCTCATTGCCGAAGGCTTTATTCACTTTGAGCGCGAAGTATCTATCATTGCAGTGCGCGCCCAAAACGGTGAAATTCGCTATTATCCGCTCGTGCAAAATGAACATAGCGATGGTATTTTAGCCAAATCAACCGCACCTGCACCCAATGTTGATAACCTCACGGAGCAAGCCCAAAGTAATATCAAAAAATTGCTCGAACATTTAAACTATGTGGGCGTGTTGACGTTAGAATTATTTGTGACTTCTGAAGGCGGCGCTGAAAAATTGCTAGCCAATGAAATCGCACCCCGCGTGCACAACTCAGGGCACTGGAGTATTGAAGGTGCGGTAACCAGTCAATTTGAAAATCACATGCGTGCGGTGGCAGGGTTGCCATTGGGAGACACAGCCATCGTCAAACCCTCTGTCATGCTGAACGTCATCGGAGAGTACCCAAAACTGGACGAAGTCCTAGCCATCGCTGGCGTGCACGTGCACAATTATGATAAAGAAGAGCGCGAAGGTCGAAAAATCGCTCATATCACTGTCATGCCGAGCGATAGCAGTCAACTGAATAACACGGTCGCGCAAGTGGTTGCAAAATTACCCAATAAATTGTCTGACTAAAGCCATGTAACTAAAGCTATGTGTCAGCAAACACACCGCAATCATCCGTGAGGTTGCGCATAGTCAAATCAAACGGGGGTTAAAGTTTGATATTACCCAATTTCTCCTCATCAATTTGCAGCTCGTTGGCAACTTCACTCACCGTTTGGCGATTGGTGCGGTCAAGGTAGGTTTGTGCGCGGTCAACTTCTTGGGTCAGTACATTGAGCGTTTGCTGCATATTGCCCAGTGCTTTGACTTTAAAGGCGTCAATGGCATGCATGGTCTCATAGATGTGATTAAAGGATTTTTGCAGTTTTTCCAAGTCCAGTGAGCTGCCGCTGGCTTGCTCATGAACTTGCGCGGTTTGGCGTTTGAGCATGACTGACGTTGACTCAATCAAACTACTGGTCGTTGAGTTAAGCGCATTGATTTGGTCGAGTACCAATTTTTGACTGCTCAGCGCTTGTGACACCATCACCGCAGTACGTAGCGCAGCAATCGTTGTCGTCGTGGCACGGTCAACGCCTTTGATGAGCTCTAAGTTGTTTTTGCGAATCATATCAAGCGCCAAATACCCTTGGATGTTCACCGCCAGTTGGGTCAAAAAATCCATATTTTTTTGGCGCATATAAAACAGCAATTCTTCTTTGACCACGCGTGCTTTTTCAGGGTCGGTGGCTTCAAGCTCACCGATTTTTTGCTCAAGGCGTTCATCAATTTTTTGACCGACATAAATATATTGACGGAGCGACTGCATCAGTGCCCACATATTGACCTTTTCTTGCTCAATGCTGGCATTGTCTTTCATCAGTTCATCTTTGCCGTGATACAGGCTTTCGATGATGGCATTGATATGGTTTTGCGAAGATTGGTATTTACGAAAATAATCTTGTACGGATTTGCCCATTGGGATGATGCCCAAAAATTTGCGTGGACTTGACAGCGAACCTTGTCGGCTTGGATCTAGGTCTTCGACCACGCTGCGTAGCTCAGTCAAGGATTTGGCAATCGGGGAGTTGTCAAATAAGGCTTTATCCATGCTTTTGGCAGGACGATCAAGCATGCGATTTGCAATCTGCGCGGAAGCGCGAATTTCGGCACTACCTAGCTGATGAATGGCTTTGACTTTCTCATCGAATACAGACGTGTTGACAGGGGTTTGTAATACATGCATCACAAAATCGTTCACTTTGGCATCAAGTTCAGGCACTTTGGTTAGGTCAAGTTTGACCAGTTGGTCGGCTTCGTCTTGTGGCACAACGGCAACGGGTTGCGGCGCTTCAAGGGTGATGACAGGGCTGGTTTCTGGCGGGGTGAGTTCTGGCATGATATATCCTTGAGTTGTCTATATTGGTATTTGTATATTAACTTGCCTTTTAGTTTGTCTTGGTATTTTAGCGGTTTGAGCTAACGCTAGTTTGATTATCTTGGTGAATTATTTCATTTGTTGTTCTATTTGGGTAATCATTTTTTCCATGCGCGTTTGACGAATGATTTTTTTATGATGCTACGTCAGTGTGACAGCGTAACAAAAAATTTTTCAATCACATGTTAAAAAATAAAAGCCCAACAGTTAGTTGGGCTTTTATTTTTTCAAAATTCTTGGTAATAGAATATATTATTGTACCCGTGATAGGTATTCGCCAGTGCGGGTATCGACTTTGATTTTTTCGCCTTGTTGGACAAATAATGGCACACGTACGACTGCGCCTGTTTCAAGGGTTGCAGGTTTACCGCCGCCACCTGATGTATCGCCTTTTAGACCTGGGTCAGTTTCAGTAATCACTAACTCAACAAAGTTTGGCGCGGCAACGCTTAAAGGCACACCATTGAATAGGGTAATGGTACATTCTTCGTTGCTATTTTCTTTTAACCATTTTGCCGCATCGCCCATCGCATTTTTGTCGGCTTGTAGCTGCTCAAAGCTTTCTGGGTGCATAAAGTGCCAGAATTCGCCATCGTTGTATAGGTAGTTCATTTCAGTATCAACAACGTCAGCGCCTTCAAGGCTATCGCCAGATTTAAAGGTGTTTTCTAATACTTTACCCGTTTTTAGGTTACGCATTTTGACGCGGTTGAATGCTTGACCTTTACCTGGTTTAACGTATTCATTTTCTAAAATTGCAAAGGGGTTGCCTTCGTGCATGACTTTTAAGCCAGCTTTAAATTCATTGGTTGAGTAAGTTGCCATAAAATTTCCTAATAAGGTGTTGCGACTAAAAAATAACCGAGGTAAATCAAATCTTTGTATAATAGCCAATTTGCATAAATGCGCTACCTACGCTGTAACCCTATCCGCAACAGGCGTTATCAGCAAGCGGCATTGACAATTGGATAAACACTATATGATAAACTATTTGGCGACACAAAAAAACTGGCAAAATGCGTTTTCTGATACCATCACGAGCTTTGCTGAATTGGCGCAAGCATTAGATTTGCCGATAGATAGCTTTGATAGTCAGGTCGGTCAATTTCCCCTCAAAGTGCCACGCCGCTTTGTGCAAAAAATGGGGAAAGGCGATATCCATGACCCGCTGCTTAAGCAAGTGTTGCCGACGTTTCAAGAAACGGTACAAGTCACCGGCTTTGTCACCGACCCACTCGATGAACAACACGCCAATCCGGTCAAAGGCATCATCCACAAATATGCATCACGTGTGCTGATTCCTGTCACCGGGGCTTGCGTGGTCAATTGTCGCTATTGTTTTCGCCAGCACTTTGACTACCACGAGAATCTACCAACCCAAAACGATTGGCAAGCCATCAGTGCCTACATCACAGCGCACCCCGCCATCAATGAGGTGATTTTAAGTGGCGGCGACCCGTTATCGCTGAGCAATCGTCGTTTATTGGAGATTTTCACCACCCTTGAAGCACTACCGCAAGTGCAGACCATTCGTATCCACACCCGTGTACCTGTGATGATTCCTGAGCGCTTAGATGAGCCGTTACTTGCGCGATTTGCTAACAGCCGCTGTCACATCGTCATAGTCATTCATGCCAATCACCCCAATGAAATCGACCAAGAAACACAAATATTTTTGGCTAAGGCAAAAAAAGCAGGTGTTACTTTACTTAACCAAACCGTGCTACTCAAGTCGATTAATGACGATGCAAATACGCTTGCAAGCTTAAACGAAAAATTATGGCAAGCGGGCGTATTACCCTATTATTTGCATGTGCTTGATAAAGTTGCCGGGGCGAGCCATTTTTATATTTCAGATGAGCAAGCAGTCGCTTTGTACTGGGAGTTACTCGCCAAATGTGCTGGCTACTTGGTGCCAAAGTTGGTGCGAGAATTACCTAATAAGCCATTTAAAACGCCCATTGATTTGTATAACCACTAACATATTTTGAAACACAACAACTAAAATAATGGGTTATCTGTTACTTATCTGATAAATAGTACAATTATCTTAAATATCTAGCTAAAACCTGGCTTTTGTGTTATTTATTGTTGTTAAATAAGTCGAAAAATGTTGTGCATTTTGGTACAAAAAAATGGTTACGGATCTCACACTAGACGATTTCTTACAGCGCATAAACGATATACCGACCAGTCCTATTGAACTCAAAGTTACCCAGGATTCGTTGCAGGATACGACCGATTGGCAGATACAATTTAATCGTATGTCGGCGTGTGAGATGTATAACGAATATAAATTCGTGATAAACCAGTTGATGTTTGCCGATATTGACGATGTCAAACGCTTTGCATTATTTGATGAGGTTAATAAAGCCGTCAGCGTATTACTTGGCAAATTGCGGGTGAATTACCAAACCCAGCCGGGGATTTTGGATGAAGAAAAACAGCAAGGCTTAGATACCGTGCTATCAGTGCTTTATCTAAGCATCATGTTTTACCATGTCATCTGGCAACGTGCGGCGGCTCGACCTGAAGGAGCTGAGAAAAAAGGCATCATTAGCCTATTTCGCCAAACACCTCAATCACTTACCCCCACCCAAGTCATTCAGCGCTCCCTCTACAGTACCATGCTATTACTGCGCCAATCGCTGTTTGAAAAATATATCGGCTATCGTAAAGATACACAAGTGATTTGGCAATATCTGAATGCCTGCTATCGATTTGCGGTCACTAATGATTGGCAGTCTATCTCCTTGCCAATCAAACTGCATTCTGCCAATGAGTATAACAAACAAGGTGCACCGCTATCGATTGAGGAAATATATTTTCATTGCTTGACGGTAGCGGTTACCAATCCGTATGCTTGTCGGCGTGCGGATATTGTAGCCATACAAAAAGTAAGTACCCAGTGGATTGAAGCGCTAATAATTAGCAAAGACTTGCTAGAAAAACCTTACCTGTATATTGATTTAGAAGGTAAGCAGCCGCCCAAACTGCTAGAAATCGATGGTACATTCAATCCCTTTGCAGCAGCCAGCAATTGCCTGTTTGTCATGTTTAGCCGGTTGTTTAAACACTTACATCAAACCATCAGCCAAGGTCAAAACAGTAGCGATGCTGAGATAAAAAACAGCGCGCGTCAGGCCAAATTGGTATTGAATAATATCCAAGATGGGTTAAAACCAGCGGCACACTATCATCAGAACCATTCAAAATGTGAAGTGGTACTTGGATTTAATAATATCCATTACATGCTTGCGAATAAAACCAGTTTGGGCAATCTCATTCATGCCAATGAGTTGCCTGAGCGGTTAAAACCCAAAACTCAACATACGGCGTATCTTAAAAAATCTACCGTTGTGGAGCTAAACAAAGAAAATCCCCAATCCATGTGCCTGTCGCACGTGTTTAACTACGCCAATCAAATCGTTGACCCATATCCAAGCAGCAGCCGTGGCGATAGCTATCATCCGCTGAGGCAATTGCAAGTCAATTGCTTAATTGCGCTGCGAAAGGTTAATGGCGCAAAAACTTGGCAGCTCGGCTACATTAAAGATAACCGTCAAGGTTTTATCGATACGCCAACCGGTCAACCCACCAACAAGACCTACTTAGAAATTGAGGCACAAGTACAAGTGCATTGTCAAAATGCCATTCCCTGTGGCGTGCGCTTTCAAAATGCGGGTGGCCGTCAGCCACATTTTGTTGCGGCATTTATTATCCCTAGCGATCCAAACAACGCTGATACCCAGCCCCGTTTGCTGATGGCACGCTTTGGCTACCAAGTGGCAGACAAGCTAGTGGTGCGTATTGAGAGCAAGGAAATTAACGTGCGTCTGACTGAGCTACTTGATATGACTGATGATATCGAAGAATACGCTTTTGTAAGAATTCCGTAAACTTTTAACCGCTAAGAAATGGCAACAAAACCTGCCATTTTAACTCTAACTTATTAAAAATAAAAGATTTTCATATCCTTGTAGCCGTTTTGACAGATTAATCATATAATAAGAAATTGAATCTAATATTATAAATAATTTATCAAACAGTTCGCTTATAATAGCTTGCACATGGCTCTATAAACCAAGCGTTAATGGGCAAGCGTTTAATGGGATAGTGAATCGATGCAAAAACACAACCAACTCAATCTGTTAATCATTGATGATAACCAGCTGTATGCCGAGCAGTTGGTTGGGTTATTAGAAAAACATTATTATAGACAGGTTAATTTAGGATTTTTGGATGCCAAAGACGAGCTGATTAAGTTATTGCGCCAGTCTTGGGACATTGTTTTGGTGGGAAATGCGTATGATTTATCGTTTAAAGACGTCAAAGAGATTTTAAAAGCCCACGATACTCACATCCCCGTCATCGCTCTGTTGCCTGATGACGCGACTGCTTACCCAGGCGCATTAACTGCCAATGAGCAAGCCCAGACGCAGCTTGTTAGCGACAATGATAAAACCCATGTTTTATTACCTTTATATACCTATTGGGGCGCGGCGGATGCTTTGCCCAAAAGTAGGTTATTGCGCATGGCTATTCGTATCTGCCATGAACACGAGCATCATAAACTCGTCCGCGAGCTTGAGCGGCTAAAAATGGTGTTGAGTGATGCCGAACAGCGTGCCAATATTCTTATCAAAAACTCCAAGAGTGCAGTGGCTTATATTGAAGATGGTTTACATATTTATGCCAATGAGCCCTATCTTGAAATGTTTGGGTTTAAAACGCTCGATGAATTGATGGGGATACCCGTTGTTGACTTGATTGCGCGCAACAATATTCAAGATTTTAAAACGTTTTTAAAAGACTTTGAAAAAGGCAACCGTAAAAACGTCGAATTTAAATTTGAAAGTGTGAGAAAAGATAATACTACCTTCGCGGCTAAGCTGCAGTTAGCGGCTGCTACCTATGATAGTCAGCCGTGTCTACAAGTCATTATCCAGCCCAACGAACAAGCCAATAGCGCTGAGCTTGCCAAAAAACTTGAAGCAATGGAACGCATTGACTCAATCACAGGGCTATTTAATCGTCATGGTTTTGAAAGACTGTTTAACCGACTACGTGACGTGATTGTTGAGAAAAACCTATCTGTGGGTTTGATGGCGCTACGCGTCGATAATATTGGTAAAATCTATGCCAGTGTGGGGATTGAAGGGATTGATGGGGTGGTGGTTGCCGTTGCCAATATTCTTGAGCAACATCTCACTGAGATTATTGGGGTAGAGCGGGTGAAAAATGGCTATTTGAGCCGGTTTAATGATAGCATGTTTATGCTAATTATCCCTAATATGCGACAACAAGATTTGACAGCATTGGGACAAAAATTAGTTGCCGATATCAATAGTACCATTATTGAAATCGGTCATCGTACGGTTAAGACCACAGTAACCATTGGTGCAACCTTAGTCAACGCCAGTGCACCTGATACCAATACTATTATTAACCGTGTCATCCAAGCCGTCGGCATGGCAGCCAAAGC
The DNA here is from genome assembly GCF_031979465.1 of Moraxella sp. CTOTU46934. Classification (NCBI taxonomy): domain Bacteria; kingdom Pseudomonadati; phylum Pseudomonadota; class Gammaproteobacteria; order Moraxellales; family Moraxellaceae; genus Moraxella; species Moraxella sp. CTOTU46934. Next base: position 78,868 of record NZ_DALZEG010000005.1, on the reverse strand, counting down.
CAATAAAGACAGTAACGACGATAAAGATTTATTCTATCTATATGACCCCAGTAGTTTTGCCAGCAGTGATGACAGTGCGCTGTACGAATCGCTACGTGATGCGCTAGAACACAGCAAATTTAAATTATTATATCAGCCGATTTATGACGTTGAAAACGATGTCAGTAACATGTTTGAGGTGTTTCTACGTCTGCCGCTAGCAGATGGCAGCTTAATGGCACCTGATAAATTCTTAGAAGTGGCGACCAGACATCAGTTGATGGATAAAATCGACCGTTGGGTGTTAATTCAAGCCTGTAAAGATTTAAAACGTTACCGTCATGAGGTCGATGCCGGCGCCCGATTATTAGTGCATTTAAGCGCGATATCACTAGCAGATGCTACCTTGCCAAGCTTTATGAGTCGATTGATGCAAGCATTAGGTACCAGCGAGCAGGGGGTGTTGACGTTGCAGTTTAATGAAACCATGGTAATTGATTATCTAGCGGTGGCAGCCAAACAAAGTCAGGAGCTTAACCAAATGGGTTGTCACCTAGGTATCTATAATTTTGGCTCGGCGGTCAATGCGATGGAAGTATTGGAATTTGTCAAACCGCAACTGGTACGACTCGATCGCAGCTATATCAAAGATTTGAGCAACAATGACAATGTCAATACCGTGGCAACGGTGGTGCGCGAAATCACTGAGCGCGGTTCTAGTTGTTTGATGCCTTTTATTGAAGACCCTGCCGCCATGTCAGCGGCATGGACAGTCGGTGCGCGTTATTTGCAAGGGGCCTATTTGCAAAAAGCGAGTGACACCATGCACATCGAGACTGAACCAAGCTAAATCCAAGCGCTGAATTTATAAAGTAAAAACGAGTTAGCCAACATGCACCAAACAATCATTCATAAATCAAACCGATTGCCTATGCTAGGATGGGGTCTTTGTATCGTCATTGCGACAGGTTGTCAACATCAGCCACCCGCCGAGCGCCCAGCAGTTACCTTGCCCGTTTATAGCCAAGGGGATGCCGATAACGGTAAAAAGCAATACGAAGAAGCCTGTCTAAAATGTCACAAGCTGCAGCCAGGAAATAACGAGAAAGGCCCACAATTACTGCGTATTTATGGGGCAAAATCCGCCTTATTAACCGATTATCAATATACAGACGCACTAAAAAACAGCAATATGACGTGGACAGCGGAAAATTTGGATAAATATATCGCCCATCCAAAACAGACCATCGCAGGAACGCGTATGCGTTCTGACCCGATTACTGATGCCAAAGTCCGCCAAGATATTATTGCCTATATTTCGACACTTCGTTAAATCGCTTTGTGGCTATACCTTTAAGCGATATTTTTAGCGAACATGATTGATAAACAAAATTTAAACCTTTAAAGGAAAGACCACATGGTGATGGGTAACTTAGACAATCAGCCGTTACAACAACGATTGCAAGCCATGTTGGTGAGTATTAATGAGATCATCTTGGATAAACCTGCCGTGGTGAAGCTAGCGGTTGCTTGTTTGTTAGCCAATGGTCATTTACTGCTTCAAGATTTACCAGGAATGGGTAAAACCACGCTAGCGCACGCGATTGCCAACCATTTAGGGTTATCGTTTAATCGGGTGCAATTTACCAGCGATATGCTACCTGCCGATATTCTAGGGATTTCGCTGTATAAAACCGATACTGGCACATTTGAATTTAAGCCAGGTCCGATATTTTGCCAGCTGTTACTTGCTGATGAAATTAATCGCTCAAGCCCAAAAACCCAATCTGCGCTGTTAGAGGCGATGGAAGAGCGGCAAGTGTCGCAAGATGGGGTAACGCGAAAACTCCCTGAACCTTTTTTTGTGATTGCCACGCAAAACCCGACGCAGCAATCGGGTGTGTTTATTTTACCTGAGTCACAGCTGGATCGGTTTTTGATGTGTTTATCGCTGGGTTATCCCTCAGTTAATGCAGAGCGAGAGTTGCTACTGGGTAAAGATAGACGTCAAATGCTGAGTCAAATTACCCCGATGTTAGATACCCAATCATTGCAGCAGGCACAAGCGCAAGCCAAAGACATATATATCGCAGATGTCGTGATTGACTACTTGCAGCGGTTGGTAGCAAAAACGCGTGAAAGCCGGGACTATCATGGTCTATCTACCCGTGGTGTGCTAGCGCTCAAGCAAGCGGCCCAAGCCTTTGCTTATTTGGGTGGCTACAATGAAGTGACGCCAGAAGATATCCAAGCGGTATTTGCTGCCGTCGTCGATCATCGCTTGGGGCAAGCTTTTATCCCATTTAATCATTTGGGCGGTGAGCAGCCGCAATCGATTGCCACCCAGTTGTTGCGCCAGGTGCCAGTACTGGTGTAAACCATGATGTATAACGTGTTTTAGTGTTAAAAACTTTCTCATTACTGTATTTTTATTATTTGATTAAATTATCCGATTAAGAGCCCGCGCCTATCATGTTTGCCATTCGCCAGCGACTTGAAAACTACTTGCAAACATGGTTTAAGCGTCGAGCGCCGATTAGCCGCGACATTACCCTCAACCTGCGTAACGTATATATTTTTTTGAGTAAAGAAGGATTGCTGTACGCTTTTTTACTCATCATTACCTTTGTCGCAGGGATTAATTACGCCAATAATTTGGTGTTGGGTTTGTGCTTTTTGTTGGGTAGTCTACTGGTGGTGACTATTCATTATACCTTTGCTCACTTGGCAGGGTTGCAAATCAAATTGGTGGATATCAGCGACACGCAAGTGGGTGACAAAGTGCAAGTGCGACTGCAAATTAGCAGTGAGTCAAGTCAGCCGCATCGGCAAATTCGGTTAAGTTTTGCCAACAACGCCTTTGACTTTAAACAGCCGATACGCCGCAAACCCAATGCACAGTCCGAACCAAATGATTGGCTGTTGGTCAGTCAAATACAGGCGCCGCAACAGGTGAGCTTATGGTTAGCAGCCGATAAACGTGGCAAATTTGTGTTACCCAGACTCACGGTGAGTACCGTATATCCCTTAGGGATTTTACAAGCTTGGTCATATGTGTTTTTTGAAGGACACGCGTGGATATATCCTGCACCACTGAGCTATGAGATGAAAGCCAGTCAGTTTGTGCCATCCGATGATGAACAAACCGCTGCCTTACACACCCAAGCGGGGCAGGAAGATTTTGACCAACTGGATAATTATGTCCCAGGGGAATCATTGGCGCGTATTTCGTGGGCGCATGTCGCGCGCGGGCAAGGACTCATGTCAAAACGTTTTGTGGAGAGTGTGGGGCAGCAGCAATTACTTGATTACTATCAAATGCCTGCGGTAACGCATGAAGAAAAACTCAGCCAGCTGCGCTACGGGGTGGATAGTTTGACCCAGAGCCAAATCGCTTTTCAATTGCGACTGCCTGATGGTGAAGGCGCAATAGGTGAAGGACAAGCATTTCGTCAGCAATGTTTGCTAAGATTGGCAAAAACGCCATGAGTCACCCTAACCCAAATCGCCCTAGCTTAACTTTATCTGCGCGCCTAAACCAAATCTCGGCGTATCAGTGGATATTGCTGTCTCAACTGTTGATTGTGGCTTTTCACGTCAAAAATTTACCCATTTGGCTATCGGTGTATGCCTTTTTTATTATCATCTTTCAATTGCAACCCCTGCGACGTTGGTTGCCCAACGCCTTGTATCGTCCGCGCTCATTACAGTTGATACAGTACACAGGATTCATTGCAAGTTTGGTGGGGCTGTATTTGACCTATCGTACTGCCTTTGGATTGGATGTCGGTATCGCGTTTTTGCTATTGTGTGCCGTCAGTAAGCTACTGGAATTGCATACCAGGCGTGATGGCTATGTGGTGCTGAGTTTATCACTGTTTGTATTGGCAGGGCTGTTCTTAATCAACCAAGATTTGATTACAACGCTTCAAGTGGCGATTGGCACGATGGTCGTGCTGTTTGCCATGATTGCGCAAAATGATGATGGTACAGGACGCTACCGCACGCTTGGCTTATTGGTCGGTCAAGCGATTCCTCTGACCATTATTCTGTTTTTATTTTTTCCCCGATTGCCGCCGCTATGGTCGGTGCATTTGAGCGGCGCGCAAGCAAAGACCGGCATGTCAGATAGTATGTCACCGGGCGATTTTGCCAACCTCAGTCAATCGACTGAATTGGCGTTTCGGGTAGAATTTTTAGGCCATCAGCCAAGCCAACAAAATTTATATTGGCGCGGTTTGGTATTTTCTGATTTTGATGGTACCACCTGGCGAGCCAATCCTAACACCTCGCTTTGGACGCCCAATCAGCCGTTTGCTGATTGGTTGTTGCCGACGTTGAAGCTGAGTAAACGCTTTACCTTAGCCGTTATCCCTGACTATCGGGTGATTTTGGAGCAGACGGGACAAAATTGGTTGTTTGGGCTTGATTATCCGATAACCAACCAAAGAGGCATTGGGCTGACGTCGGATTTTACCTTGCGGTATTGGGACACTGTCAATCAGCGTTTCACTTATCAAGTGCATTGGTTAGATGATGCGCCTATCAATTTAGCCTTATCCACCCAGCAGCGTCAGGTCAATTTAGCATTGCCAGCAGGCGGTAATCCGCAAAGTCGCCAATTTGCCCAGCGACTCTACCACCAAGCAGGCGATGACCCGATTGCCTATACCAACGCCATCGCCCAGTGGATGCGTAGCCAGCAGTTTCGCTACACCTTATCACCCCCTACCTTGGGTAGTAATCGCATTGATGATTTTTTATTTGCTACCCGTGCAGGGTTTTGTGAGCATTATGCGTCAAGTTTTACTTACCTTATGCGAGCGGCAGGTGTACCTGCTCGGGTGGTAGCCGGGTATCAAGGTGGGCAGTTAGGGCGTGATGGCAAAAGTTGGGAAGTGCGCCAAATGGATGCCCATGCATGGAGCGAGATTTGGGTGCAAGGGCGTGGCTGGGTGCGTGTAGATCCTACGGGCTTTGTCGCACCCAATCGGGTCGAGCAGGGTATGGACACTGTCACCCAAGACGCTGGGGCAAAAATGTTTGGTGAGGGCGTGGCAGGGCAAATTAGCTATCAGCAGTTTCAAATGCTGCAGCAAGCGCGCCGCTTGTTTGACCAAGCTAGCTACTATTGGCAACGCGATGTGGTCGGCTATGACCAAGACCGCCAGCGGTCATCGCTGTTTAAATGGCTGAATATCCAATCTGTCTATCAGCAAGTGATGGTGATGTTTGTCACCCTTGTGAGCGTCCTTGCGCTATTTGGATTGTGGCTGTGGTGGCGTCGTCGCCGGGTGTGGGATAGACATGATTGGATTATGGTGCAGTTATCCAATCGCTTGGCAAAAAAAGACAAAACGCTTGCCAGGCAGGATAGTGAAGGGGTGCTGGCTTGGCTTACTCGACTTGAGCCAAAAGTCACCGATAAGGCAGCCATTCAAGCACTTGCCGCGCTATATCGACAAATCCGCTATCAGCAGCCCACGGATAACAAACATTCCATGCGGCAATTAGACAATTTGGCGAAAACCATCGCGCTAAAAAAATCCCATTAATATTCAATATTTGTTTGCTATACTCTATAGGATATAAATAAAGCGCTGCAGCAATTTGTGGCAAGTAAAGGTTTTAGCGTATCTAGTCAAAATGTCACGCCCATAAGCGTTGAGCCGTATAATGAAGATTATGTGGATGAGCAGGGACAAACCCGCACCCGCCAAAATGGCTATAAAGCCACCCAAACGCTGTCAATTAGCAGTCAGGAACTCAATAAAATCACCAACATGCTCGCTCAAGTGCAAAATTATCGTATCAGCCATGAATCCGTGACGTTTGAAAAGCCACAATATCTGCTCAATGACCTTGAGAAAATCAAGCATGATTTGATTGCCAAAGCCACCGATGATGCCAACAAACGCGCCGAAGAATTTGCCAAAACCGGTCATGCCAAAGTGGGGGTGATGCGCTCAGCGTCGCAAGGGTCGTTTAATATTTTGGATGCGCATAACCCTGATACCGATGACTCAGATTATGGCGGGACGTATGATAAAGATGGCGTGGATAAATTGGTGCGGCTCGTTGTCACCATTGATTATGCGATTGAGCAGTAATTCAAATTTCTATAAAAGCTTATAACCTGCAATTTCGCAGGTTTTTTTAGGTTAATATTATTTTTAATCTTTGGCGCTTTCAAAGCTACTATTTTATCAAATATGTTAAAATCTTGTAACACACGATATTATCGCCAAAATGATGGATTTGAGGGTGATTAGGATTGCACTATTTTAAGAGATTCAAAATACAACCTCATAACCCCGAAAATCTTGTCGAATTGGCGATGCAGCAAGCAAGTAAACACAAGCAAGAGCGTGGTATCAAAAACAATATGACGAATAACCCACTAAAACCCTGCAAACCTTGGAAATCATATCAACAACAAATCCAACTACTCGAAAGTCGTGGTATGTGCTTTGAAGATAAAAAATCAGCGGAGCACATCATTTCCCAAATCAATTATTATCGACTTAGTGGGTATTGGTATCCATTTCGTCAAACAGACAATGCTGGACAAAGACAAGATAAATTTATTAGAGATACAAATTTTCAAGACGTACTAAACCTATATAATTTTGATAAACACTTACGTCTGCTAGTCTTACAAGCATTAGAAAGCATAGAAATGTCTGTTAGAACACAGATTGCTCATCTCATGGGAAGAACTAGCCCCATTGCTCACCTAGACCCAAAGAGCTTTGATAAAAGCTTTACTCAATACAAAGATAAAAAAGGTAAAACTAGTTATGATAGGTGGAAAGAGAAATTTGACCAACAGATTGAAAGAGCAAAAAAGAATCCTGCTATCATACACCATGCCACAAACTATCAAGCCATTCCTATTTGGGTAGCGATTGATCACTTGGACTTTGGAGCAGTGTCGGTACTTTATACAGGATTACCTAATAAGCAAAGAACCCTAATTGCCCAAAGTTATCAAGTGAGAAATGCCGATGTGTTCGCCAGCTGGCTACGTTCACTCAATTACATTCGTAATATCTGTGCCCATCATAGTCGTCTGTGGAATGTAAATATTGATGTTATTGGAAAAAAAGACCATCAAATTAAGGGATTAAACAATCTTGATAATAAAAGACTATTTTTTTATTTGATTGTTATTGACCATCTATTGAATATAATTAGCAAGGATACATTTTGGCGAGAAAATATCAAAGACTTGCTCTTAAGCTTTCCTAAACCAAAGAATAATGCCGTTAAATTTGAAAATATGGGGTTTATTCAAGGATTTTTTTGATAGGCAATAGAAAACCACTACATATTCTAAACCAATGTTTCCAGAGAGAATAGATAGCGGTAGTGGTGCTGTTACACAGTAGTTTACACAAAATGTTTATATCACTGCAAGCATTTTTACAAAAAGGTAAACATTATAAATTCGGATTTAGCCACTTTTCTGCGGTAGCTTTATCCCAACCCTTACGTCTAGCATAATCTTCAAGCTGGTCTTGACTGATTTTACCGACATTAAAATAATCACTCTCTGGGTGGCTATAATAAAACCCACTCACGCTAGAGGCAGGGTACATCGCATAGCTTTCCGTCAAATACGTCCCAATGGCGTTGGTGGTATCAAGCCAGTCAAACAGCTTGCCTTTTTCGGTGTGGTCAGGGCAGGCAGGATAACCCGGGGCAGGGCGAATACCGACATATTTTTCTTTAATCAGTTCATCATTGGTTAGGCTTTCATTCGCTTGATAGCCCCAATACTGTTTACGAATCAACTCATGCAAATGCTCAGCAAATGCCTCAGCAAAGCGGTCGCAAAGCGCCTGTACCATAATGGCACTATAATCATCGCTTTTGGCTTTATAGTCATTGGCAAGTGCTTCTGCGCCAAACAATGACACGGTAAAACCACCGAGATAATCGGTTTTTTCAGGACTGATAAAATCCGCTAGGCTGTAATTAGGTTTACCACTGGCTTTATCAGACTGCTGGCGTAAATGCTCAAAGGTATGCGTGACATTGCCTTGCTCATCGAGTACCTGCACCGTGTCTGAGCTTGGGCGTTGGGCAGGGCTTAGTTTAAACACCGCTTTGGCTGTGACCAATTTTTCCTTGATTAATTTGTCAATCATGGCTTGGGCATTGGAAAATAAGTCTTTGGCTTCTTCCCCGACGATGCTATCATCAAATATTTTGGGATATTTGCCGACCAATCCCCAAGAGATAAAGAAAGGCGTCCAGTCGATATAAGGCAATAAATTTTGTAACGGATAATCGTCCAGAATGACTTGTCCCAATTGGTTGGGCTTAGGCGGCGTGTAGTTCGCCCAGTCGTATTGGAAACCGTGTTCAATCGATTCGGCATACGATAGCTTCGCCGCTTTGGGTTGGCGATTGGCAAGACGTTCACGGACTTCGCCATACTCTTGACGCAGCTCACTAATAAAATCGACGCGTTTTTCTTTGGATAGTAAAGTCGTCGCTACGCCCACTGCGCGGCTGGCATCGGCAACATAGACGACCGCATCGTTTTGATAGTTGGGCTCTATTTTTACCGCGGTATGGGCTTTTGAAGTCGTCGCACCGCCAATCAGTAGGGGCAGATTAAAGCCTTGTTCCTGCATTTGTTTGGCGACATATACCATTTCATCAAGGCTTGGGGTAATCAAGCCTGACAAGCCGATGATATCGACGTTTTCATCTTTGGCGACTTGTAGGATTTTTTCACAAGGCACCATCACGCCTAAGTCGATGATGTCATAGCCATTACAGCCGAGCACCACGCCGACGATGTTTTTGCCGATGTCATGCACATCGCCTTTCACCGTTGCCATGAGTACTTTGCCTTTGGTTTCGCCTGCAACTTTTTCTTTTTCGATATACGGATTAAGCCATGCCACCGCTTGCTTCATCACACGGGCGGATTTTACCACTTGCGGTAGGAACATTTTGCCTGCCCCAAACAAGTCACCGACCACGTTCATACCGTCCATCAAAGGTCCTTCGATGACGTCTAAGGGACGCGAGAATTTTAGCCGTGCTTCTTCAGTGTCTTCATTGATATAAGTGGTTACCCCTTTAACTAACGCATGTTCAATGCGTTTTTCGACGGGCAATTCACGCCATGACAAATCGACGGTGCTGTCTTTTTTCTTACCGCTCAAATAGTTTTCTGCCACTTGCATCAAATGGTCGGTGGCGTCTTGACCTGACTCGCCTTGGTTGCGGTTCAAAATCACGTCTTCAATAGCATTTCTAGCGTCTGGCTCGATATCGTCATACAGCTCTAGCATGGCGGGGTTGACAATCCCCATGGTCATGCCGTTTTTGATAGCGTGGTACAAGAACACGGCGTGAATGGCTTCACGAATGGGATTGCCACGAAATGAGAACGACACATTCGACACACCACCTGATACCATGGCGTTGGGCAAATTATCGGTAATCCATCGGGTGGCATTGATAAAGTCTAAGCCGTAATTGTTATGCTCTTCAATCCCCGTGGCGACGGCAAAAATATTGGGGTCAAAGATGATATCTTCACTCGGAAAACCGATTTCATCAACCAAAATATCGTATGAGCGTTTGCAGATTTCGATTTTACGCTCAAAACTGTCCGCCTGTCCGTCTTCATCGAACGCCATGACGATAATCGCCGCCCCATAACGCTGACATAGCTTGGCTTTTTCCACAAACTCTGTCTTGCCTTCTTTTAACGAGATCGAATTGACCACAGATTTGCCTTGCGTGCATTTAAGACCCGCTTCGATGATGTCCCATTTTGACGAATCAATCATCAGCGGTACACGGCTGATATCTGGCTCACTGGCGACCAAATTGACAAAGTGAATCATCGCCGCCTTACTATCTAGCATGGCTTCATCCATGTTGATATCAACGACTTGGGCGCCGCCTTCAACTTGGTCACGAGCCACGTCCAACGCTTCGGTGTATTCTTCGTTTTTGATGAGACGCAAAAATTTCTTTGAACCTGTGACATTGGTACGTTCACCGACATTGACAAACAGGCTATCACGGGTGATGTTGAACGCTTCGAGTCCCGACAATCGGCAAGCTGGCTTGTAGTCTGGCAGCTGGCGTGGGGCAAAGGGTGACGTCATCTCGACAATTTTGGCGATATGTTTGGGCGTGGTACCACAGCAGCCGCCCACGATATTGACCAAGCCAGACTTGGCATAGTCGGCAACCATGCTGGCAGTTTGTTCAGGGGTTTCGTCATATTCGCCAAACTCGTTGGGCAAGCCTGCATTGGGGTGAGCGGACACAAAAGTTTCGCACACGTCCGACAAGGTTTTGATATGCGGCTTTAACGCATCTGCCCCCAGCGCACAGTTAAACCCAATTGAAATCGGCTTGGCGTGGCGGATGGAGTTATAAAATGCTTCGGCAGTTTGCCCCGACAGCGTACGTCCCGACGCATCGGTAATGGTGCCCGAAATCATAATCGGCAATTCAAATCCAATGGTCTCAAACACGCCCGCCACCGCAAAAATCGCTGCTTTGGCGTTTAGGGTATCAAACACGGTTTCTATCAAGATGATATCGGCACCGCCTTCAATCAAAGCATAAGTCGCCTCGGTGTAGTTATCAACCAGTTCATCAAAGGTGACGTTACGAAAGGCGGGGTCATTGACATCGGGTGAAATCGAGCAAGTGCGAGAGGTAGGACCAATCACGCCTGCGACAAACCGAGGTTTGTCTGGGTTTGTCGCAGTGACCTCATCACACACTTGACGAGCAAGGGCAGCGGCGGATTTGTTAATCTCATAGACGAGATTTTCCATGCCGTAATCTGCCATCGAAATTTGCGTGCCATTAAAAGTGTTGGTTTCAATGATATCTGCGCCTGCCTCAAGATACGAGCGGTGAATATCACGGATAATATGCGGCTGGGTCAGTACCAATAAGTCATTGTTGCCTTTGACATCACGTCCAAAGCCTGCAAATCGCTCACCACGGTAGTCTGCCTCGATGAGTTTATAGTTTTGGATTTCTGTCCCCATCGCCCCGTCAAGGAACAAAATCCGCTGCTTTAACAGGTCAGCTAAACGGACTTTGTTGGTCGCTTGTATGGCTTTGAACGGAAAGCTGGCAGGGGGCGTAAGTTGAAAATTGGCTGGGTCGTGGGGTTTGTGACTGGTAGGTGCGTTACTGGTGCTAATGCTCATGCTAATACTCACTGAGAGGGCTTGTCCTGATTCAAATTGTCATAGGTATCTGTTAATAAGTCGATTATAACATTTTGTCGCCGCTCAATCGTTAGATTTGTGGAATAAGCGGTTGAAGTGAAAGTTTACAAAAAATTTAACTTGAGCCGGACGGCCTATTGTGGAAGGATAAAGCAAACCCAAATTTAGTTAGTGATATGTCCAATAACTTATACCCAATACTGGTCACGATTGCCAGGCTTTATAATGTCGCAGCCGTCATCATCGCTTTTTATGTTGCGCCCAATTACTTATTGGCCGTGGGTATCATTGCCGTAATCACATTTTCTATGGTGGTTGGCTATGCTGCAAAATCGCCCAAAGACCTGCCAAGCTTAAGGGTGTTTTTCACCAGCCATGCCGTTATTGCCTTGATGGCCATCGCTATTGCCCATTTTTTCTCCATCACTGACACGCCACTTGAACAAAAAGACTGGCAAACCATCACCGCTACACTGCCCAAACAACCGACCGAATTGGTATTTGCCCAGAGCAAATCGGGCAGCAGCCGTGATGAGTTTTTGGTGTTAAATGGCAAGCGCTTTCGCTGTTTGGAAACCGACGGTTATCATTCAAGTTGCCCAAAAGCCTACCCGTTGGCAGGACATACGGCCAGCATTCACTATGCTGAGGACTACCCGTATGGGTTTATCGTCTATGAGATGAGGGTGGCCGAACAAGCGCTTTATAGCATTGCTGATTATGATAAAGGCGTTCAAGCCATCGCGGCCAGGCGTCGCAAAGGTGATCAATGGTTATTGATTCTGTTTGTGTTACCCGCTGTTATAATGTATTTATTAAACAAAATAAATAGATTAATAAAGCATAAATCAAGCGCGGGCTAGTCACCAGTCAAACACTCATTGATACTGGTAGATGCAGCAATCCATAATCAATAAGTGAACTAGCCCTAAAAATACAAAAACCAACGCTAGGCCAAATGTAAAGCGGACAACGATGATACGTTGTCCGCTTTGTGTTGGGCACTTTATCCTACAATGGCAGGTTTGGACGCAATGTTGAGTTCAATGAGGGGATACAACAAGTGGTGGTAGAGGTTGCGGGTTGGGCTCAGCTATGGCAACTTTGTGTGGCTCGATATAAGGTAACACAGCGCCACGGCAACTTTCTCTACTATTTTTAGTCGCAGCAAGCAGCTTTAAGCGCGCCAAATACTGGGCTTTTAACGCATTAAAGCTTTGTTTATCCACACCCGATGTATTTAAGGCGGTTAATTCAGCCGTAGCTACCCAGCGGTCAACAGTATTATAGTGCTCGCGAGAATGGCGCCAACCAAACTCACAAAATTCTGCTTCTGCCCAAATAAGTTTGACTTCACTATCGGCTACTGTTTTGACGAGCGGGGTAAACGCAGGCGTTTGTTTAATGGTCAACAGACTTGCCCAAAGATCGGGACGCTGTAAACCTGATGTAGGCGGAATGTCTGCTGTCAAAGGCAGTTTGTCAACTTGGTTGGTTTTTAACGCCTCAACAATACTTAACGCTTCAGCCAGCGCATAACGACTTGCTTTGGTGAGGCTGGCTTCATTTCTTTCATGTGCCACATAACTTAGCCATGCATCGGCTTTATACGCTTGAAAGCGAGTATTGATTGGCTGGTGCTCAGCTTGATAGGGCTGTAGCTGCTCACGAATACAAAAAACATCTGCGGCAAAGGCTTTATTTTGGGTGCCTTTAGCTATAACAGGTGCAACGGCTTTTGTATCAGTTGAACAGTAAGCCCCTGGTTTATATTGAGTAGGCACGGCTTGGCTGGCAAGTTCAGCATGACCAGGATTTACCATGAAACCTATCATGATAGCGAAAGAGCAAATTGATAACGATGGATGGGCGAATAAAGACGCAGCCGAGACACGAGCCTGAATTGGGTTTAATTTCATTTTTTAGCAACCTCATCATCTGCCATCATACGGCTATTGACGGTAGGGCGTTTTTTGTTAAATAAATCTTCGTCAAATTTATAACGTAATCGGACATACGCGCCTTGTTGGTTGTCGCTGCCACTGGCGATATCATCGTCATGATAGCCTTTGAAGTTGTAACCTGCAGAAACCCACAGATTTGCCATGGGTGTATAACCCACCTCGGCGCCGATTAAATAATTACGTGAGTCATTATCGCTCCACATGGTACCCGCTTGGATACCCGCATCCCAACGTTCGTTGATGTCATACATGGCGCGAGCGGATAATACTTGAGAGGTACTATCACTGGTGATGCCATCCATCGTCAATTCATTGTATTTACCCGCGTAATGACCCGATAAAGTCAAGCGGCGTACAGGATGATAATTGCTATGTAAAGAAGCAATATAGGTTTCTTTTTTGTAAGGGCTATCAGCGTCTAGACCGTTATTGTCATAGCGGTATTCAATTTTTGCTAGATGGTCGCTGATGTTGTTATCGTAGTCACGATAAGCCACACCCAACTGGAACCGATCAATGGTGCGATCTTTATTTTGCTCATTATCTTGTTGCAGCGAATAGATATTTTTGGCTAGCAAGGTAACGTCATCATTGATTTTGTTGGCATAACCAAAACTAGTCAGCAAAGTGTCAGTTTGTACGCCCCAACGTTTTTCAACACGCCCACTCACTTTATATTTGTCACTGGCTAAGTAGTCAATACCTACCGTTGCTGCTGTTGCTGTGTTGTCGCTCTCACCTTGCATAGATTCAAGGTGTTCAAATGATGTATTGACGTAGACGCCATCTTGCACTTTCCATTTATTGCGTAAGCCAATCGCCGCTTCGGATTCGCGTGATGATATGCCGTCTTTGACACGGTATTCACTAAAGACTTGACCGTCTTTCATGTAGTTGGCATCTACCCCGATGATGGTTGATTGGTGTTCATCTGTACTATCTAGACCATAATCACCGGTTAAGGTTGAAGCCAATTCGTGACGCGCATATAGGCGACCTTTATTCCATAGGCTCGTTTCACCACCAATACTCCACGCATTACGGCTAGCATCATCAATATCCTGCTCGTATTCGACAAACACTTTTGATTTATTCAATCTTGGTAAATCCGCAGTCAATTTACCACGAAGTGTCGTACCTTGATAATTGCTGTCATTGTTAGTCACGCTTGAAGTCAATGACTGATTAAGGTCATCGGTATTGACCACTTCTTGATAATTGGTGGAAGCCGCTTTGGCATCTTTTTCGTAGTAACGTACGCCCAATTCACCCGTTAAGATATCGGTAAGTTTACGCTCAATACTGACCGTCGCACCTTGACGTTGGCTGTCATTGGTGTGGTCTTTGGTTTGAATGGCTTCAGCTTTTAGCAAGGTTTTATCATTAATACGGCTATTGACCGTCAAGCCAGTCTCAGTACGCCCAGCAGTAATGGGTGACGTTGCAGGCGTAAAGCCTTCATCGGCTTGGTTATAATACAATTTGGCATCACGCGCTTTGTCTTTATAAGTCAATTCAACGCGCGCCGCATCCCCGGATGTCTGTGAATTTAAGCTTTGAACATTAATGGCTGATGCAAGTGAGTCATTGATTTTATCCGAATCATAATGGGCAACCTCGGCGATAAGTTTTAATTTATCGTTAAATTTAACAACGCTATTCACCCCTGAGAGTTTCTCGTTATTGGTGGGGTCATCACTTTGGGCATAACTTGCGCCAATATTCACTCGTTTGGTGAGCTGATAGTTACCAGCGGTACCAACAATGGTGTAGTCTTCACCAACATCATCCGCTTCAACGGTCACGCGCAAATAAATAGGGTTGCCATCAATATCCGTGCTAGCAATCGGTGCGCGTAGATAAATGGCACGGCTAACACTATCAAAATCGTAGTCACTATAACGGTTGAGCGCTTGACGAGAGATAATGGTACCTGGATTGTTGCGGTCACGAACCAGCACTTCAACCGTTTCACTGTTGAGTAGGATGTCCGCAAAATCTTTAACGCCAGTCGGATAGGGACCTGAGATACCCAAACCACGAGTTTCTGTGACGTGTTGGCTTGAGCTTGTTTGTGCCGCAAAGGCAGTGACTTTGGCTTTATCGGATTCGTAGTGTGCTTTTGCACCTGTTAGGGTACGGTCATATTGACCCAATGATAAGCCTTCTTCGTTGTCGATATGGGTTTTGATATCGCCATACATCACGAATGAACGACCTTTGTCTAAACGTACGTAGAATTTTTCGCTAGACTGGGCATCAAAACCTTTGGCAGAGGCATCACCATACACAGGATAGTACTGATCGGGGTCAATATCACGAAATAGACGATCTTTTTTGTCTTTATCCGAATCATACGCCATGGTCAATAGCATATTGCCGCGCACTTTGCCTTTTAAGAAAAATGCCGCACGACCATGCGTACTGGTGTTATCGCTATCATTGCCTGATAGACTGCGTAATTCTTCTTCAAAACCGTCATTGTTGCTGACGGATTCAATTTTTGAGCCAAGGTTGTTAAAGGAAATCGCCCCTTCAACAATACCTGCTGCGATCATCGGGCGTAGTTGTGGCACGAATTGGATAGGGATAATTTTTTGTAAGTTACCGGCTTTGACCACCAAGTTGCCTTTGCCTGGATTGGTGGGAGCACGGACGCTCACGAGCAGTTCACCGCCTTCAGCCATCATTTGAATGCCAGCTTGGTCTTTACTGTGATCTGGCTGATGACTGACAATAGTACCAATATCAGTATCAAGTGATACCGTGGCAGGCGCAGCATACTGACCGTGATCGGTGTCATTTAGGCGAATTACCACTTGATATTCACTAATGCCATCCGCTTCTACGGTGTTTGATTGATTAACGGTAGTAATATCTGCAATTTGGTTGGGTGCATATAGGTTGATAGATTTGCTAGAAACGACTTTGCCTGTGCTATCTGTTGCGCGAATCGAAAGGGTATTATTGCCACGTTGTAACGGTACGGCAAAATAATCAAACCCTGAGATACCTTCTTTATCCCAAGCGACTTCTTTACCCATCAAGCTACTATCAACTGGCTGGTTATTAACCAATAATTGCGTGCTTGCGCCTTTCGGCGCTTTAATTTGAACGCGGATTTTTGTACTATCGACACGTTGGTTATTGGTCAAATTTAAGAAATCTGCATCGGCTGTCACGCCTTCGATGCGCTTGTCATCGGCTGTCGATAAGGCTTTTTCAATCTCAGGGGCTTTGACAGGCGCAAGGGTATGCACTTCTAGCTGCCCCGTTTTTTTGACGGGCGCTATCTTGTCAGCAATCACGGATTCACAGTTGATCTGACCATCAGCGATATTGGGGTTTTTACAGCCAGAGGCTTCAATATTGGTGTTGTTATCAACCGTGTAAGTAGGCTCTAAAGCCAAGTCTGTTTTGATGGCTTGCTCTAACGCATCGTTCTTAATCGCAATTTGTTTGGCGCGTTTTTGCAAATCGCTAATTAATGCAGCATGACCTTGGTTATCATTGCTGTCGATCCCATCGGTTATCGCAAAATCTGCACGATGCAATTCACCAAATTTTAAGTCAACAAAACGGCTCCCTGGATCGCCTGCATTGCGATTGCTTTGTTCGATAAGTTCAACACCGCGCGGTAGCGTGGTACGGTCAAGTTTGATAACGTGGGTTTTGGCTTTCATGCCATACACGCTGTATTTACCTTCGCTATCTGTGACAACAAAGGTGCCATCTTCTAGATAAAGACGAACACCTGCAACACCCAGTTCATTTTGCGCTTTTTGCTGAATGCCATCTCGGTTAAGGTCAGCATATACTTTACCAATGATAATGCCATCGGTGTTTAATACGCCTGCTGTTACATCAATATGTGCTTCACCTAAGGGCGATTGAACGATACTGCCAGTTAATGAGTTTTTACCTTCTGCAAATGCGATGTTGGTGCCTGTGCCTGAGGCAGCATTAGAGCCCAAAGCAACGCGATAGGTGACTTTTTTGGTTTCATTGGCTTTTAGGCTGTTTAAACCCAATGTCATGTACTTGCCAGACTGGGCAAAATCTTGCGTGTATTTTTGACCATCTACTCTGACCGAGTTTTTGACATAGGTAAAACCTAAGGGTAAATCGTCTTTGACTACCACGTCTGCCGCATCGGTTTTACTTATATTTGTGACTTTGATGGTGTAATCAACAAAATCACCAATTTCGGCAGATTTGACATTCGCTTCCTTGCTAATGCTTAACGCAGTCTGGTCGTTATTAACATTGATTAATGTTAAGATTTTGTCTGAAATCACCCCAGTAGTACTACCATCGGCACTTTCGCACTTATCGGCTTGGGCGGTTAACGTATCACCATCCAATGTCTGAATGACGGCATCGGCAATGGCATTGGCATTGAGCTCAGTAGTGGCTGAGATACGGTATTTACCTGTATTCACCCCTGTTTCAATGGCTTTTAGACGAATGGTATCGCCTGTTTTGCTAGAAGTAACATTGAGCCATACATTGTCAACCTGTGTTGGATTGGCATTACAGTAGGCAAGACCGACTTCAATATAGACAGGCTGTCCAGCAGAGGTTTGACTCAGGTTGTTTTGGTAAGTTGGGTCTTTATATACAATGCTTGGCACGATAGCTACTAAGCTATCAGTTGCGCTAGCTTTTACTGTGTTATCTTCTTGGACTACGGCAGTGATGGGCACATCGACTGTGTCGCCATCTTTAAGCTCGGTGCTGGACAAGGCTTTGACAATCAGATGAATTTGCTCACCTGCTTGAATACTAATAGTAGGCTGTAGCTCGGTTTCATTGCTATCAATAATGCCATTGTTGTTGGCATCAACATACACTTGGAGGTTCGAAAGTGTGTTGGGCGTGTTAAAGCTGACCGCAACATTGGCATCAAAAGTCCCTGTGTTTTCTAGGGTGTTTTGCCATTGCACTTTATTCCCTGGTTTGATCGTGATTTTAAGGGGTTGGGTAAGCTTGATATCGTAACGAGGCAGAGTAAAAGATTGAACGATGGTGGTATTTGATTCGATTACGTTATTAATATCAGCGTTATCATATACTCTATAAGTAGCATTGGCAGTATTATTGATTTCGATAACACCGTGACCAATCGCAGCATGTGCTAAATTTACTTGAATAAGTAACAAACTTGTCATTAGTAAGGTAGGTTTACTTAGACAAGTTTTTCTTGCACTAGGTAACTGGTCAATACTAGCTAGCTTCGGCATATGATGACAAAAAAGTGTCATATCAGCGTTTCTCACTTATACAAATAAATAATCAACTAACTTTAATTGAGGGGAAGTCTAGAGAAATCGCCACCTTGCTAGACTTCCACCTCATATCACAATAATTAGTATTGCACTGATTATTTTGAAGTTTTAATTTTAACTATAAAACGTAAAAACACTGAACTTGGATTGGCTGTATCAGTTGTTTTCGGTATAGACATCAACGAAGAAACTACTGAACCAGTATCTGTGCCCGAAGCATCTTGAGTTGGCGTTGTTACTAAGCCATTTGCAGAATCGCGCGCAGTACCCGCAACATAGTTCGCTGCTTTAGACCATTTATCAGCAGTATCCGTAATTTGTACACCAGTAAGGTCTTTTGTGGTAAATCCATTTAATGCTTCAATACGATAAATAATACATTGACCAGGTAAAACATTGCTAATGGCTGCGTTTGAGTAACTTGCGCCTGCATCAGGATTACCATCACAGTTAGAATCAATGACTTGGGTTTTAACTAAAGTCATAGATTTAACACTAAAAGTATCTGTCGCAGTTACAGCAGCTGGTGCACCAGTACCACTTGGGGTTAACGTAAGCGTGGTTTTTTCAGTTTTGGTAACAACTACACCATCAGATGTCGTGTTGTTACTACTAGCTTCTGTATAACTTATCGTTGCTGTACCACCAACTGGAATACCAGTCGCTAATACATCGCTAACATTAATAGGATTGGTAAGCTGAGTATAAGTTTTGGTGGCTACTTGGGAGCCATTCTTATCAAAAATAGTAACAGTTACAGGTCCAGTAGGTTGTACATTATTGCCAGTAGTTGCATCAGTGATGGCAATCTGTAATGGATTAGTCGTAGAGCCTTCAGCTTGGTTACCAGTATTGGTAATCGTATGCTTAATAGTTTGGGTTGATGTTGGTGCAATTTCAAAACTACCATCGGCTGCAGTAACACCAGAGCTAGGCGTGCCAGCTGAAATGGTTACATTACGGTTAGTAAACACAACGGTAGAGTTTTGGTCGCCACCTGGTTGAGCTGGATCCGTACCATCATCTGTGGTGGTTGTCTTAGTACTGGTGTTAGGAACACTAGAGTCTGTACTATCACGAATTTGTGGATTTGCTGTATCTGGGGTAGATGTGTCGTAATTGTCATATACCTCTGCATTATTAACCACTGAGCCAGCAGTGGCTAAGGCTGCTTTGTCAGTTACTTTAACAGTAAAGGTAATGGTCGCAGTTTGACCACGGTTGAGATTAACGCCGCTTACCACAAGCTTAGAAGCAGTAGAGCCTGAAGTGCTACCATTGTTGGCTGCACCTGTCACTGTAATCGCTTGAGTCGTATCTAGTTGCAGACCTGTTGGAATCACGTCTTGGATTAAAATATTGGTAGCATCAGCGCTATAAGTAAGTTTGTCAGTATTGGTGACTTTAATCGTATATTGATAAGAGGTTGTAGTATTCAAATCAATCGTACTAGCTGCCGATTTTACGATACTAAAGATAGGGGTTGATACAATCGCCTGATTTTCATTGATAAGATTGGCTTTGGTTGAATCAACTTTTGTAAGATAAGAACTGGTAGCACTTAACGTTGCAAGAATTGAATCACCCGCTAGTGGTGTGGTGCTGGTAGTTTGCACTTTCAAAGCGTAGCTTAATTCAGCGGTATAACCTGCTAAAAGCGTGATAGTTTGACCAGAATTAATTGTGGTAGCAGTACCTACTTGATTCCCATTCGTATCTTTAATAACTACTGTAATAGGTCCTGTTAGATTGCCAAACGTACCATCTTTTTTAGCACCAATAATATTAGAATTAACATCTTTTAGGTCAATGGTATAAGTATCGTTGACATTACCTGTATTTTTTAAGGTATTAGTAAAGGTAACATTGCTTCCAGGCAATGCTAAAATTCCTTCATTTTTGTCATCTGTCGTACTTGTACCTTGCGTTGCGACTAAGGTGAAACTACCAATTTCATTCACGTTAACAACAACAGCATTTGAAGTGACCGTAGGCTGTGCTACGCCGTCAACACTATAAGATGCTGTTGCTTTATTCTCGATTTGAACGCCACCAGATGGGGAAGCCGAACCCGATGATGTACTTGCTGATACACCTGTTGCAATACCGAAACCCAGGGCTAAAGCCACACCAGCTGTCAGTACATTAGGGTTAAAATTGAATTTTTTCATTCATAACTCCGAAAATAGGAAAAAAATAAGACTTGGGAAAACGCCCTATTAAAATAAGACGTTATAGGTAACAGCAAAACATTAAAAATAAAAAATTACCCAGTTATTGCACTTTTGCATTCAAACTAACAGTGGTACTCTGCTGAGCAGGTAAGGTTTTAACAATCCAGCGTAGCGCACGATACTGTGATACGGGCACTTCAACCATTTTGCCATTGACCTTACGCATGATTGGCAAATTCTCAAATTTTTTGCCATCTAGACTGGCTTGTGTAGGCGCAGGGGAGCTTGAGCTGACATAGACCATATTCGCTGGCACAGGAAGGGTCAAAGCCAGATCCGTCATAGGTTTTTGGATGTTATTACGGTAAATCGCTTGATATTGGATGATATCACCACTGTTGGCGCGATTGACTGTTTTTAGTACTTGCTTGCCATTTTCTGTGACGATTTGTTTGGCTTGTAAATTGACCGATAATGCCTCTGCGGCATTAGCACCATTTGCCAAACTTATGCCCAATACAGTGGATAGGGCTAAAGTTTTGGCAATTTTTAAATTGTGTGATTTGTGTATCATGTAAGTATCTCAGTTTGTTAACTTTTTTCTATTATATCTCAGTTTGTTAACTTTTTTCTATTATATCTCAGTGAACAATGCGACAAATAATTGAAATTCGTCAAACGTCCTAAAAAGTCGATAATCTGTAAAATTCTGTCAATAGTTTACTTATTTGAAGGTTTAAAAAAGTTATATCGCTAAGGTTTGTATTGATTCTATCGTCAACAAGGATAGGGTGAGTTAGCATTAGATGAGAGGTAGTTAAGAAAAACACCCATTGTTAAGACCGAAAAAAAAGTCGTTGATTTATTTTATATTTGTTAATTTATTTACCCTAATAATTCTATTTAATTTTATAAAATTATAATTTAGGCTATAAATCAGCATTTTTATTAGAAATTTAACCATTTATCGGCTAACGTAACCATTAATCTAATCCATCCTATTGATAAATTTGTTAAGCGTATAAAAACTGAGGTTATGACGATTAGGGATGGGAAATACAAGTTTTGACTAAAGGGAGTAGAGAGTTAAATAGTGGACTATACCTCCATCCTAACGCTCAGTAAAAAATATTTGCGCTAAAAAAGACCACGCTTGGGTGGTCTCTTTTAATCATAAATTAAGCTTAAGGCAAACTACTATCATACTTGGTATTAAAATACAGTGACATATTAGCCCCTGCAGCCAATGATTTAACATTACTAACTACTGTACCATTTTGCCCAAAGGCAGTGACTGCACCTGCCACCCCACTGTTAAAATTAATATTAAAGTTAGTAGACGTGGTATCTGTTGGCGCAACGAGGGTTGATGTGACTGTTGAGGTGTTTACCCCTTTTTTGGGCAGTGCGTCTGTGATTCGCACATTGGTTAATGGGTTGGTCAAATTAGTACGGTTATAAGCGGTGATTCTGTACGCCACGCACTTACGCGCATCGATACCTGACTGAGTGACAGCGTTATAAGTCAAGCCTAACATAGCGGTATTGGTGATATTACAATCATTGGTAGCTTGCTCTTTGACTAATACCAATCCCGCATTATTTTGTGATACTTCACCAAAGTTGAGATTGGGATAGTTATGGGTCGTGGCAACATAGTTTACATTGAGCTGGTTGCTGGTGGTATCCACAGGGTATGATGTTAAGTTACCACCTGGTTCTTGTTCAATCAGACAGACATTGGTTGCACCTGCCATTTCAGTTTGGGTCGCGGTAATGCTATAAGTACCATTTGTATTCACATCAACCGTTTTAATAGCTATAGGAGTTGTGGTATTACAGTTCTTTGCTAGTTGTACTTTTAGCCCTGTTTGATAAATTCCTGTTTCACCTGCGGTTGGATCATACACACCATTAAAGTATTGAGTATTGATACCAGTGAGTTGACGTTCTGTTAAAGTTAAGCCACCGTTATCGTTAAATATGATGCCAGAGAAAATATAAGCACTGGGCGTATTGGTAATGGTACAGGTAATATCGTCTCCATAGGTCAAAGTCGGTAGATTAAAGCTAGTGGTTGAACCACTCGGCATGGTGGTCGCCGAAGATGAGTTAGCATTGGTACAGGCATAACTGGTGCTATAATTGGCTAGATTTCCTTTACCGTCCGTATTAGCGATGGTTTCAGCGATTGTGTAGGTCGCGGTAGTGGAAAGCCCTGGGGCGGTTACACTGTTGCTGCTTAAGCTGCTACCCGTGCCTGTGGTGGTAAAGCTACTAACAGGCGTTGTACCTGTGGTAGTGGCAATGGTAAATTGGTCATTTGTTTCGACACGGTTGCCTGTTAGAACTTTTCTAGTTGTCAGCTTGGGCGGGGTAACGCAGAAATAAAAGTCTGAGTAACCCACTGCATGAGGTGAATTAAGTTGTGTATATCGATTACTATGTGTGATACTGAAGATACTGTTTGCAGACTTAGCCCCCCAAGTCGCATCGATATTACAACCATTAAGGTCACAGTTTCGACTTCTGATAGCCGTGACAATATTATTACTCGCATTAATTGTATGGTAATAAGTATTATAAGTTAACTGTCCGCTAGTGCTAGAAACATCGACTTGCTCCTGATAAGCGACTTGACCGCTATTATTGGCAGCAGAATCCAAATCTTGAACGACAAAGCTTAATTTAGTAACGGCACGATTCACTGAAATAGTCATTGTATGATTATCTTTAATAGCGGGTGAATTATGCACTAAATTTAGGGCATTTTGCGTTGCATTAGTAATACTGCCATAAAAGGGAGGATTTCCGCCATAATTCGAATTTAGGTCAACTAATAATGGAAAACTGACGGTCATGGTCGTACCTGTACCATCAGTGAAGTTAAAAGTTCTACTGGTACTGCCAGCCGTCCATGACAATGCTAAACTGGTAGACCCAGAGGGAGCATTTGCCCCGACATAATACATTTTATCACCGCTAGGACAAATCGGAGCAGCATAAGAAGTGCTGGTATTTAATATTGAAAATATTACACCTATCAGCATCAGCCAATAGACTTTGGGCTTAGCATATTGCATAGAGTTATCCTAATGTAACAATTATTTAATTATCTTAAAAATAAGTAAGCATTGGTACAATTTTAACGACAATTAAATTGAAATAAAACCAAAAACAACAAACTTATGTCAGAACGTTGTTTTTTTCCGATAAGCCTATTTTTTTAACATCCTCTATCATCATATCTTCATAATTTTGTCATATTATCAGCATTTTTAATGCTCATTAGAGAGTCTCACTATGCCAAATAATCAGCCCACTGCTAATAGCAACCTCACTATCAGCAATCATATTACCGATATGCTTGATGACCTGCCCCAATCACAGTTTTTAAATGATGAAACCCTCAAAAACAATGATAGACTGCGACAACAAATGCATGAAGACTTGATTGACAGCTATGATGAAGAGATTGAGTCGGAAATGGACGACTATATCCAAGATTTACGGTATGAGGGGCAGCCGTTAACCGACAGCCAAAAAATCGCTCGTCATATTTATTTTAATGAATTGATTCGTCTGCAAAAAGAACTCATTAAATTGCAAGATTGGGTAGTAGCAACCGGTGAGCGCATCGTTGTCATCTTTGAAGGTCGCGACTCAGCGGGTAAAGGCGGTGCTATCAAACGTATCACCCAACGGCTCAATCCGCGTGTCTGCCGTGTGGCCGCCCTGCCTGCCCCCAATGACCGCGAAAAAACCCAATGGTATTTTCAGCGCTATGTCGCGCACCTGCCAGCGGCGGGCGAGATTGTGTTATTTGACCGCAGTTGGTACAACCGTGCAGGGGTTGAGCGAGTGATGGGATTTTGTACTGACGCGCAATACGAAGAGTTTTTTGAGTCAGTGCCAGAATTTGAGCGTATGTTGGTGCGCTCGGGGATTCGCTTAATCAAATATTGGTTTTCTATTTCAGATGACGAGCAAGAATCACGCTTTATGAGCCGTATTTATGACCCGCTCAAACAGTGGAAACTCTCACCGATGGATTTAGAATCGCGTCGCCGCTGGGAGGATTATACCAAAGCCAAGGAAGTGATGTTTGAACGCACCCATATTCCAGAAGCCCGTTGGTGGGTGGTTGAGGGTGATGATAAGAAAAAAGCGCGGCTAAACTGCATCAACCATCTGCTCTCACAAATTCCCTACCAAGAAATACAACGGGATAATGTGGTATTGCCAGAACGCGAGCATCACGACAATTACCAACGTGAGCCTATCGCTGAAGATATGTATGTGCCTAACGTGTACTAATTTTTTAGTTTACTCCGACAAAAAGGATACGCTATGTACCTTTTTTAAACGCTGCCTGTTGTTGGTCAGTTAAACTTCAGCAATTGGCACGTCAGCGCTTAAAGAGACTGACTTGAAAACCGCAAATCTGACCATTGTGTTCTAGGTTCTGCATGGTAATTTGCAAACCATGCAGCTCAGCGATGCGGCGCACAATCGACAGACCCAAGCCACTACCAATCTCAGCTTGACCTGCGGGACGAAAAAACCGCTCTGACAGCCGAGCAAGGTCGATAGGTGCAACTCCGTTGCCATTGTCAATAACTGTAATCACATCGCTATCTAACACTAACCGAATCGTGGTATGGTCAGGGCTATAGCGAATGGCATTGTCCAATAGGTTACGCAGCAAAATGCCGATTAAAGTGGCGTTACCTGTCAAAGGTAAGATAGCTTTGGCATCCACTAACACATCACGGCGTAATTGGCTGTTTTTTTCGCGGGCACGGCGGTTGACTTCTGAGAGAATGTCATTGGATAGGGCTATCCAATCAATCGCTGCAAAGGTCTGCGGGTCGAGCCCTTGCTGTGGCGCCAGTTTTGCCAAAATCAGCAACTGTTCCACCAGTCGATTGGCGCGCTCATTACTATGACTGATTTGTCGGCAGTGACTCAGGAGTGCATCGGTTTGACTATCGGTTAAATTGGCTTGCAAAATGGTTTGTTGTAGTACATCGGTCTGTAGTTTGATGGCAGTGAGCGGGCTGCGTAATTCATGAGAGGCATCTGCGGTAAAGCGTTTTTCACGCTCAAGGGTATCCGCGACTTTATCAAATAACTCATTAAGCGCGTTTAGCAAGGGTTGAATTTCTAATGGTGTATCGACCGATAATGGGGTTTTATCTTCAGGGCTGCGAGTGCTCAACAAGTCACTAATCCGTTTAAGTGGAACAAACCCTCGTCGCACTGACAGCCATGTCAGCATAATCAATAGCAGCACCCCAATCAGCGAGGGAACGAGTTGAATGGTTAATGATTTATAGATAATCTCTTGACGCGAATTAAGGTTTTGCCCGATAGCGATGAGATGGTTGGTAGCGTCGTCATGCGCATAAAACAGGCGCCACGAGTGACTAAAGGGATTGAGTTCTTGATAGGCACTGGTGTTTTCCAAAAACCCATGTTGTTTGGGCAAAAAAGTAAAATGCTGACCATCTTTATCAGCCATCAGTAATTTACCGTTTTGATCCCAAATCGCAAAACCCATATAGTCTTCTTCGGCATCCCCTAAATCGCCTGATAACAAGCCATTTTCAAGATTTAAAATTTTAGGCTCATTGGCAGGGTTGGCGAGATGAAGTTTACCGTCTTGTGAGATACCAATCAGATAGCGGGCTAATTGGGTGATTTGGGTGTCATTGATTTCGTTGATTTCGTGCGAAAGCCGCCATACCGATATGAGGGTAATCGATAGCCAAATAATCGGTAGTCCGATGAGCAGGGAGTTGAGTAGCTGCCTTTGGATACTATAAGGTTTTTGGGTGGTAGGGGTCATAATGGTAACCGCTTAAAGCGGGATATCGGGCGAATCATTCAGGGCGCTGCAACGCAGGATTGAGATAATAGCCAATACCACGCCGAGTAAGGATAAAATCATTGCCGAGTTTTTTTCGCAGGTTATGAATATGTACTTCAATCGCGTTGCTTTCGATATCTTGCTGCCAACCGTATAGCTTATCCTCAAGGCTGGCGCGGCTATGCACCAAATTGGGATAGCTGATAAACTGCTCAAGAACGGTGATTTCTTTGGCAGTCAAATCCACCCATTTTCCTTGATAAAAAACTTGCTGCTGCTGTGGCAAGTAGCTGACATCGCCATAGCGGATTTCAGTTTGACTGCGCCCTTGGCTACGGCGAATCAAAGCCTGCAAACGGGCAACCACTTCATCTAAAGCAAACGGTTTGACCAAATAATCGTCTGCCCCAGCATTGAGACCTGCCACGCGGTTGGCAATGGCATCGCGCGCCGTAATAATCAAGACAGGCGTGTCAATCTTTTGCTGTCGCCAATTGGCTAAAATGGTCATCCCATCACCACGCGGCAAGGTCAAATCCAATAATACAGCATCAAACACCCCTTCATGAATTGCTATTTCACCGAGTTTGGCATCAGCAAACCAATCCACCATCATGTTTTGTTGGCTCAAGCCTTTGACAATACCATCGGCAATGGTGGCATCATCTTCAATCAGTAAAATTCGGGTCATGAGGGTCTTCCGTGGGTTTTGTCTTAGTTTTTAGCAAAGGTATTTATTAAACAGTTTTTTTCACCCGTTATCATCGATTTTACCAAGTTTTGCTGTTGTAGTCTTCCCATTATAATCGCGGCTGCCACATGTAAAGGGACTAGCCCCCAAAGACTGTTGGCTAAAAATTCGTGAATCGCTTGGATGCTATCGTCTCCCCAAAATTGGTCGGTGGTTTGCAAATAGCCTGTGATACCCAGCGCGATAATGACGCCCCACAGCGCAAACATCATCAGCGCACCCAACGGATTGTGACCCAGATGACCGTGAAACTTATGCTGCTTGATGTCGGTCATATGCTCGCGAATGCGGTTTGGGGTAGGGAAAAAATTACTAAATCTGGCGTATTGGCTACCCACCAATCCCCAAAGCAAACGAGACACTACCAGCGCCATGACGGCATAACCCATATACTCATGCACATCACTACCACCTTCAGTGACGATAAGATTGGCAAAAATACCCGCAGCAACTGCCCAATGAGTGATGCGCACCCAAATATCCCAGACTTTGACGGTTTGTGCAGATTGTGGTTGTGGTAACATTGCTATTTTCCATTGTCTAAAATATCAACACGGCTAAATTAGCCGTGTCAAGGCATAACATTGGCAAACCTACCTCAAATTACATTGGTTGGACGGTTTGCTTATCCTATCATTAGTCGATTTCTGATTTAACGATTTTGCCGTCTTTGGTATCAAAGTACATTTCGACTTTTTTGCCACCTTTGCTTTTGCCATACATTTCATAGCAGTTGCCATCAGTTTTGAATTTTTTGATAGTAAAGCCATGTTTTTCTAACGCTTTTTGAAAATCGGCTTGCGGGATTTGTTCGTTTTTTGGGTGCGCTTGGCAGTTGGCTTCGGCAAATGCGCTGCTGGCTGATAACATAGTGAGTGCCAATAAGCATGAGGTGATTAATGATTTTTTCATAATGCCATCCTAAGTTTTTGATAAAGTTGTCAGGTCACGGGATAAGGTCGATACTGAGGTATATCCAAGTGGCTGAGTGTATTAAAACAACGTAACCTTAACGAAAACTTAGCTGAAGATAGCGCAATAAAAATTGAAGCGAAAAATTAAAACCACTTGCAAAAGCAAAATTTTTTGGTAAAATGGCACTCCTACTTACGCAAGTAGATTGTTAGACCCTTTTAGGCATATAGCTCAGTTGGTTAGAGCACCACCTTGACATGGTGGGGGTCGTCTGTTCGAGTCAGATTATGCCTACCAAATTCCAGAAGCCCCAGTCGATTGATTGGGGCTTTTTTATTGCAGTGATATCAAGGGTTTACGTGGTTTTTCGAGAATTGAAATTTTGACCACTTTTGTGTTTTTGGGCGCAGAAAAATCGCTTAAAAATCTTGTGTGCCCATTTTGTGCCTTGGTTAATTTTTGAGCAAGTAGGTTTTCACCCCCACTCAAATTTAAAAGAGATGAAACTGAATTTATTTCTTTTAGCTTTTATCACTCATTTTAAAAAACCTTCATGTCCTAAAAAAATCCTTTCAAAGTTATTCCCTCCAAATTAAAAACATGGCTATTAGAAACTTTAAGACATTGACACACTAGTTTAGTTAACCGTCTTGAGATTGGAAAAATAGATACAAAAGTTGTTATACGGACTATATAAAGTTTTGAGTTTTCACGGTACGACTCTAAATCCACATACTAATAAAATAATACATAAGCAAAAATTCAATATATTAAATTGCTTACCTTAACTTTAGATTAGGACTATCTCGTATAAAAATGAGAAATATTGACGAAAAAAATGCAAAGTAGATATATACTAGAAAAATTTAGTAGGGTGCATGAACAATATCAATCAAACTCATGTTTCTAAACCATCTATGCGATGGCGAACATATTTACTTGTCGATGATGTGGTGCATCGTTTTTCTAAACCATCTATGCGATGGCGAACTTATTCATGGGATTCCCCCGTCCCATCGTTAGTTTCTAAACCATCTATGCGATGGCGAACCAGAGGATGATACAAACAATTAAAACGGTCATTTTCTAAACCATCTATGCGATGGCGAACATTGGTAGGAACAAGCGCAGTAATCACCAAAGTTTCTAAACCATCTATGCGATGGCGAACGTGTCTGGAGTTGTTGGAGTTGATGGAGTTGATTTCTA
Source organism: Moraxella sp. CTOTU46934 (assembly GCF_031979465.1). Taxonomy (NCBI): domain Bacteria; kingdom Pseudomonadati; phylum Pseudomonadota; class Gammaproteobacteria; order Moraxellales; family Moraxellaceae; genus Moraxella; species Moraxella sp. CTOTU46934. The sequence continues at coordinate 49,485 of NZ_DALZEG010000005.1, read as the reverse complement.
AACCATCTATGCGATGGCGAACTGCATGGTCAATGCTTAAAGATGGCAAGAAGCTTTCTAAACCATCTATGCGATGGCGAACTCATAAAAGACGCCATGGTCAATCACGCCAGTATTTCTAAACCATCTATGCGATGGCGAACTAGTAAGCCAGGTTAAAAAGATGCTTGATGAATTTCTAAACCATCTATGCGATGGCGAACTCGGTAATACTGCGCGAATTTCATCCCAGTCATTTCTAAACCATCTATGCGATGGCGAACCTTGAGGTCAACGTTTTGCTGTTCGACGTGGCTTTCTAAACCATCTATGCGATGGCGAACTTGTTTGCTGACTTTGCCAATGTGCAGGAGTTTTTCTAAACCATCTATGCGATGGCGAACCTATTATGCTAGTTGGGTCAAACGGGGTATCTTTTCTAAACCATCTATGCGATGGCGAACGATTTTGGTTACTAAACCAGTTTTTTTGTCTTTTTCTAAACCATCTATGCGATGGCGAACAAAAACACCAAGACGACGCAGACAGGCGATAATTTCTAAACCATCTATGCGATGGCGAACATCTTTTTTACTATGCTGTAATCGTCATAACTTTTCTAAACCATCTATGCGATGGCGAACTCTGTTAACGGCGGTCTTTGTATTTGACTGTATTTCTAAACCAACTATGCGATGGCGAACTGAGTGATTGGATTGCTGAGTGCTGTGTGGTTTTTCTAAACCATCTATGCGATGGCGAACATTTACAATCATCTGGGTTGAATTTCGCCATTTTTCTAAACCATCTATGCGATGGCGAACGAAGCGGTATTTTGTAACGCGAGACGAGAAAATTTTCTAAACCATCTATGCGATGGCGAACTTGAATGTCGCTTGAGATTCATGGTCAACCATTTTCTAAACCATCTATGCGATGGCGAACTGCCAATACTTGACCGTTAACCACGTCATAGCTTTCTAAACCATCTATGCGATGGCGAACCCCTGCTTCTTCGGTTGGCTCAAGGGGGCATTTTTCTAAACCATCTATGCGATGGCGAACGTTCAAGGCTCTGTTAGCATTTATACGGTTAATTTCTAAACCATCTATGCGATGGCGAACCGCGGATTGTCGCCCCTTGCTGTCGTGGTTACTTTCTAAACCATCTATGCGATGGCGAACTTTATCAAATTGGATTGGCACTCATGCAAGTATTTCTAAACCATCTATGCGATGGCGAACAAAAACTGTAAGTGATTCGCACGATTTTGATATTTCTAAACCATCTATGCGATGGCGAACTTTTTTGCTTCATGTCGCTGGGCTTCAAACTTTTTCTAAACCATCTATGCGATGGCGAACCTTGATTGCCCATACGCTGCATGATGCTAAACTTTCTAAACCATCTATGCGATGGCGAACTTGGGCTTTATAACCACAAAAATTTAGATATGTTTCTAAACCATCTATGCGATGGCGAACAAGGTACTAGCGAGTGGCTGAACGCTCGCTTATTTCTAAACCATCTATGCGATGGCGAACGCTGCTATGGTTATTCGCCCCACTCATAGCTTTTTCTAAACCATCTATGCGATGGCGAACCGGCTAGCAATGCAGAGTTATTGCTAGTCAATTTTCTAAACCATCTATGCGATGGCGAACTTTTAAAATGCACCGCTTTAGTGGTCAGTAGTTTTCTAAACCATCTATGCGATGGCGAACTTAGTGGTGCATTTCAAGCCGTGAATGACGAATTTCTAAACCATCTATGCGATGGCGAACTTGGGCTTTTTTATTGTATGCTTGTGTATGTTTTTCTAAACCATCTATGCGATGGCGAACAGCAAAAAACTCACGCGATGACTGGCGTTGTTTTTCTAAACCATCTATGCGATGGCGAACGCCTAGCGGCTCAAGGCGTTTAGACTCCTTTTTTTCTAAACCATCTATGCGATGGCGAACCGCTACGCATGGCTGTGGCACTGGTACATCATTTTCTAAACCATCTATGCGATGGCGAACTAATGTTGGGCATCGCTGGTGCTGTTTTGATTTTCTAAACCATCTATGCGATGGCGAACAACACGCTGCAAGGCAAAGACTTGATGGCCAATTTCTAAACCATCTATGCGATGGCGAACCCTGAGTATTCAGACTTCATTGAAATCCTGCATTTCTAAACCATCTATGCGATGGCGAACCTGACCGGTGATTTTCGTATTGCCGAAGCGATTTTCTAAACCATCTATGCGATGGCGAACAAAAGGCGCAAACGCTCTTTATGATGGCGGCTTTTCTAAACCATCTATGCGATGGCGAACACGATTGAAAATAGTTGACCCTGATTTTGATTTTTCTAAACCATCTATGCGATGGCGAACAGGTTATCCATCTGAATGTTGGCAACTTTCTGTTTCTAAACCATCTATGCGATGGCGAACAAAGATTCTTGGGTGTAGCTGCCTTTTATCTTTTTCTAAACCATCTATGCGATGGCGAACGTCGCTACACCCAACGGCAACCGCCTGAAATCTTTCTAAACCATCTATGCGATGGCGAACTAAAGCAGTGTGTTTTTTTGCCGTCATTGTAATTTCTAAACCATCTATGCGATGGCGAACAATGGCAAAACATTACTCGTCTCAATTCCACATTTCTAAACCATCTATGCGATGGCGAACTGGGCTTTGGTGTCTCTCATCAGCTTCCTGCTTTTCTAAACCATCTATGCGATGGCGAACAAAACGGGCTGGGATTGATAAGAATGTCCAAATTTCTAAACCATCTATGCGATGGCGAACACAGTCAGTGATGCGCCGCCAGCGCCGACTATTTTCTAAACCATCTATGCGATGGCGAACAAACTGAGATTGCAGCATATCGCGATACCTTTTTTCTAAACCATCTATGCGATGGCGAACGTCGAGAGGGCGGAGAATACAATACCCTTCGGTTTCTAAACCATCTATGCGATGGCGAACACGAGATTGTGTGTGTCGTCCCTGTCGACGTGTTTCTAAACCATCTATGCGATGGCGAACGACGGGCTACTACGCACCCATCAAGACAGCATTTTCTAAACCATCTATGCGATGGCGAACAATATTAAAATCGCCAGCCGTGATGACCAGTTTTTCTAAACCATCTATGCGATGGCGAACCAAACCTTGGTCGCCAAGCGTTACCAAGGCAATTTCTAAACCATCTATGCGATGGCGAACCGGTGTCTGGGTCTTCCAAGTCCCACGTGCGTTTTCTAAACCATCTATGCGATGGCGAACCGGTTACCCATCGAGCTAACCAGTCGTTTTATTTTCTAAACCATCTATGCGATGGCGAACATAATATCACGGGCATTGTGAGAGTAGGGTGCTTTCTAAACCATCTATGCGATGGCGAACACCGAAAGACCAACCAGCCGCTTGAACAGTTGTTTCTAAACCATCTATGCGATGGCGAACTCGGACACGGTTTATTTAAAGGATTTTGAAAATTTCTAAACCATCTATGCGATGGCGAACACTGGGGGAACTAGACAAAGCGGACAGCCGTATTTCTAAACCATCTATGCGATGGCGAACTTATCCCTGCTATCTATCAAAGTAGCCAAAATTTTCTAAACCATCTATGCGATGGCGAACAAATTAGCAAGCAAGATTTTGCAGTCAATGAATTTCTAAACCATCTATGCGATGGCGAACATCTAAAATCATAGACAATTCATCATGGTATTTTTCTAAACCATCTATGCGATGGCGAACAAAGTCCACCCAGAAGGACTAGCATTAGCGTTTTTCTAAACCATCTATGCGATGGCGAACTTAAAAATCAGCAAGCCCACGTTAGACAGATGTTTCTAAACCATCTATGCGATGGCGAACAGTTGTGAACCGTGTTGTATTTAATCCCAAAATTTCTAAACCATCTATGCGATGGCGAACACGAAAAAACCCCCATTTGTAACACGGAACACTTTCTAAACCATCTATGCGATGGCGAACACTTGCTTACTTTAACCAATCGTCACAATTACTTTCTAAACCATCTATGCGATGGCGAACGAAGTCTGAATTTGCTACTACTACCCCAAAAGTTTCTAAACCATCTATGCGATGGCGAACTAGATAACCATCTACAGCTTGAGTTTGAATTATTTCTAAACCATCTATGCGATGGCGAACAAAGTTGGTATATCATTCTTTGTACCAATATTTTTCTAAACCATCTATGCGATGGCGAACCCAGTTTATAAAGAATTGGTTGAAACATTGAATTTCTAAACCATCTATGCGATGGCGAACACTTAGCATGACCATTTTAACGGGATTTTTATTTTCTAAACCATCTATGCGATGGCGAACCAGGAATGGATTGATATTCTTGATGGTAAAAATTTCTAAACCATCTATGCGATGGCGAACTTGTCAATAAACGGGAAACAGCCTGCAATGATTTTCTAAACCATCTATGCGATGGCGAACTTGGCAGGGCATCGAGTACCGCCCCAGCTGATTTTCTAAACCATCTATGCGATGGCGAACTGACCGCTATTTTGGATACTATATCCACCAATTTTCTAAACCATCTATGCGATGGCGAACGCGATATTTCGCAAAAACGCCTTTCGCGTGCTTTTCTAAACCATCTATGCGATGGCGAACTGATTGTGCGGGATGAAGCCAAACAGCTTAAATTTCTAAACCATCTATGCGATGGCGAACAAATTGGTCGCCATCATAAAACGATTCATCACTTTCTAAACCATCTATGCGATGGCGAACTGATTACTTTATTTATTTACAATAAAATTACATTTCTAAACCATCTATGCGATGGCGAACAAGGCAAAGCCTTGTTCGTTGTTGGTGAATAATTTCTAAACCATCTATGCGATGGCGAACAATCACGGTCTAGCTTGTTCGGTAGGGGGTTGTTTCTAAACCATCTATGCGATGGCGAACTGGAGAATTTTCTGACAAAATCCCCAGATATCAATTATATACGTTTTAATTCAGTCAAGACACTTCGTTTTAAAGTGCTTTTTATAAGCAGCTGATTTTATTTAATTTTTTGGCAAGTGTCTACAACGAAGCCAAACATATAATCCAACACATCTTGGTCTTGGCAAATCTCGATAAGTTGCATCCGAAACTCTTTTTGATTATGCCCCAGTTTTGCCGAAATAAATGCTTGTGGCATCACCATCGCATCTTTGACCAAATCTGCTACATCAAACACCAAACCACCACGGCGGGTTTTACCATGTAGCATCGGTAGAGCAAAGCTAATACCTAACCCATGTAATGCAACTGCCGCATAGCCATAAGCGATATAATTCCCGTGGTCAAGGTAGCTATTGGCGATATCGGCGATATCATCATTGGCATTTTTGCCTTCCTCGCGGGTAAATTTAAAGCCACAGCCTTCCGCCAAGCTTTTATATAATACCTTTGCCCAGCGACCTTCGGCAGTCAATAACTGCTCTTGGTTCATTGCCGATTCTATCGCTTGTGAAAAATTAACTACCGCCGATTCATCTAGGCGAATACCATATGATGTCAGTAGTGGATTTTTTTGCCAGTATTTTTTGACAATTTCAATACGTTCTTGTAATAGCACCTTTGCCATCAACAGCCGTGTCGTATCATCAAGCCATGCTTTCATCCAAATTTGCATATATTCGGTAGGACGATACTCACTTTGTGGGGCTAGAAAGGTCAAATCTAATGCACTAAATAATGGTGAACCGCCTGAACCACAAAAACCGACCATTACATTTGATTCTGCCAAACGTCTAGCGGCGGCATCGGTAATCGAACTACCTTTACCCAGTAATAAAAAAGCGGTATTTTTTTCGGGAATATTATAAAAATGTTCAATCGGTTGCATACTTTCGGTCAGATACACGATACGGTCATCTTTTAAAATGACTCGAACTCGCTCAAGATAAAACACACACGCCCGCTTGGACAACATCAGCGGACGGCTACGTTGCTTACGTAAATGACTATTATGAGTTTGGCTCATGTTTTTCTCTTTGATAAATGAAAAAGCAGTAAGCATAAAAGCCTACTGCTTTTTTAAATTAGAATATCGGCAAAGCAAACGGCTGACTGGCACGAGCCAAACCATAGCCATCTGGCACGCCGTCACCTGCATTTTCCATCGGTACAATATCGATGGTTAAGGTAAAAACTTGTCCTGTGCTTTTACTGGCAACTTTAAGATACGGCAAGTCTTTGGCAGTGGCTAGACGACGTTCTCGTAATGGCACATTATTGTCAGACAGTTGAGTACGTTCCATTTTTGCCGTAGGAATGCGAAAACGACGATAACTTTGCCAGCCTGTGATTTTGGCTGTTGGTACAGGCGTTGGCGTACCGACCACACTATAATCCCGCACTTTCCAATGTTGGCTAATACTATCTACCAATCGCTGTAATGCCTCGCTACTATCCGAAAATACCCGAAAAATATCAAAATCAAAACGGGGCGACTTGCCATATTTTTTTTCAAAATCCGCTTGCTTTGCTTTAAGCTTTGGGGAAGCGACCAATGCTATGGCATATGGTGATTTATCCACCAATGCCAACGCTCGAAACGTGCCATGCAATACCGCATAAATCTGATTGCGAATGGTCGGTAGTGATAAATCGACCGTATCTGCCGATTCAATCACACGTACATCCACATAAAACTCAAATGACATCTTAATCTCCCTCAGAATATACGCCACCACGAATCAGACAGGCAATCAAAAACATCCCTTTTTCGCTGTTGGGGTCTAAGTCATCAATCTCTTTTAAAATATCAAACGCTGACATTTTTTCTTTACCCACACGATAAAAAAATTGATGCTCAAGATTTGCCCCATTTGGCTCTACCGCAATCGGTTTATGGTTGTATTCTTCGGCATTGGGATACCACGTATCAATGGTACGAATCGCATTACCGATTTTTTGGTCACGTAATGCCGCTTGCCCCAAAAATTGGTTGTTGTCTGCCCCACGTTGCGGGCGAACAGGGTTAAGTTGATACAGCGAACGAGAAAAGCCTTTGGGTTTATCTTCTAGATAATTTTGTGAAGGGAATACTTCCACACCACCCATGCCAAAATCAACTACCGCTTCGATATGTAGCCCTGCATTGGTTGCGTCGCCTTTTGCCCCTGTTAATAAAATCTCGGCTAATGCCTGCTCATCCGCACTAGGATTGTCAAAACTGTTTAAATTGTAGTCTAACGCCTTAAAGGTATAAGATTTTTCCGAATTTTGACTGGGTGTTACCGTAATTACAATGCTTTCTGCCACCAAGCGATTACGCCATAACCAGCGACCGTTCACAACATTACGCACATAACGACCGACCACCGTTTTTAGCCCATCGCTGTCTTTGGCACGAGCCACAAAACCTTGAAATGCCTTGCGAAATGCTTGTTCATCGCTTTTATCTGCCCCTGCTTTAGTCGCACTGGCAAACAAAATATCCGCCAAGTCAATCAAACGAAAATCCCACGTCACCAATAATTTGGCATTGGGTAATAATTTGGCAGATTCGGTTTGTTGAATATTACTGACTTCACGAGCAACTGATTCGCCCGATGCTGACCCTTTGCTTTTATTGCCTGCCACATTTTGTGTACCACGAATGCCATGATACATGACTTTTAATGATTCAGTTTTGCCATCTATCAGATGAAAAAATGCCCCGTCGCTGATAACAGTACCACGTTGTAGGGCTAGGCTTGCGGGTAATTTTTTGAAAGTTGCCATAATAGAACTCCTGTTTGTTTTTTAACATTGGTTAGGTAAAAGTTTAGTTTCAAAAGTAAGGTTAAATAGATTGTCGCAATAAAAACACATCGCCACCGTCATGGGTTTGCCATTGGTACTGCCAAAATAACTCTTGTGGGTTGTCAGATAATTGACGTAACGGCTCGGTAATCAGGTTTGGGGGCTGTTGCGGTTTTTGCTCTTCTTCATATAAATCCAAGTTATCAGAATTTTGAGCGTTAGCAACATTCAGCAGTTGCCGAATTGACACATATTGCACTAAGCCAATCAAGGGTTCGGCATAGGCGTGAGGTGTAGGTATTACAGCTTGTTCAAGGGTATACGCTTGTCGTACACCTGTTCTATCGGTTTTTGGGTCTTCAAGCAACGCATAACCTAGATTAGTCGCTGACAAAAAACTTAAGCCATGATGTTCACCAAAAGCATGATTTAAGCCGTCTTTGGTGAGTGCCAATAGCCGTGTAAAGGCTTGCAAACGATTGAGATTTTGCGATTGTTGGTACGCTAATAACACATCCTGACGGTCTAGCACCACAAAGCCTGTCTTAATATTTTTGGAAAAAATTTTTGATAAATCTTTTTCTTCAAAAATTTCAACTTTACCAATTTCAATAATTTGACCGCCTGCAAATCGTTGATTGTTTAATAATTCAATTAACACGTCTGAATCAATAACACAATCAAATCGTATCACCAAACTAAGATGCAAATGACAGCTTGCCGTTGGTTGTAACGATAAGGCATTGGGATTTTTTGATGAATAATCGTTTTTATTGATAAACGCAGAGCCACGGCGTTGGGCAGGGGTAAAGCGTCCATAGGCAAAGCCACCCAAATCTTGCCTGTCATGGTGAATATAAATCACGCCTGTGTCCTTCACGCCCAATTTGCGAGCCAACGCATGAGCGAACATAGTGGATGCCATCAAAGGTACGCCACCGAGCAAAATCCCGCTGGTCTGCAGATTTGCCCCTTGCACTTGAATATGCGGAATGACCGCTAAAAAACTCATGATGCCAACTCCTGTAAGTCATACAGCAAGCCACGAATTCGGCGAGCCAAGAATGGTATGATGCTATCTTCGAGTACAAAGGCGACAGGGTTGCTTTGTCCTTCGACTTCGTAGGATTGACGGACGATACTTTTTGCCAAATGCTCGGCAAACACAGTCATCCAACCTTCATCTCGTAGCTGTGTGTCAATCAGTCCTTGAATGGCTAAATCGACGCTTGGGTGTTGTAATGGTGTTAAAGCAACCATTTCTTTACTAACCATTTCACCTGTATTTTCGTCATACGTTTCATCGCTTATTTTAGTGATATTGGGCAATCTATCAGCCACTTGTTCAAGGCTGTTTTTAGCTTCTCGCCCTTGAGCCAATACGATGCGTAAGATATGGGTCAAAAATTGTTGCTCGGCTTCACGGCTATCCATATTGGTACTAGTGGCTTCAATGCCTTTGTTTTTCCAGTCTTGGTTATTTAAATCTTGTTCTGTAGTAGCAATACCTTGATTCACCAAATCTGCCCAAGCAAGTAATGCGGGCTGAACAAGTTTGTCTTTCGGCAATTTATTGGGGATATAGTAGTCTAAGCCTTTGTAATACAGGCTAAAGGCTTGACGTATCGTATCATCGGCAGTTGGGGCAGTTAGATAAATTGGGCGTTGCATGGCTCGTACTAGGCTACCCACATTTTGCGGATTTGCCCCACCAATACCAAATACAGCGGTGGTAATACTGTGTAAATCATTGTCGGTTTTACGAGCTTCTTTGATATCATCAACTTCATCATTTAACCAATGATTCACCCCTGCTGAGCTAATGGGACTAATTGAAAGGTAATCGTCACCTTTTGGCAATAATAACTGACGCATCCGAATGTTAATATGCTCAAGTCCCGCTTGATAAGGCGTGTCAAACAAGCTGACAATATCAGGCTGAATCGTATTTACCACAGTTTTAAAATCATCATCTTGCTCTGATAAATCTTCATCTAACATCGCTGATTTGATGGCTTTAAAAATCGTAGCGGTCTTACCTGCATTGGCTTGGTAATCGGTGGGAATGGTGATATCGTCAGCAAGTAATGTTCTCGCACTGATATAGGGCAAATCCAAGGCTTGTGATTTTGCCAAGCGAATACCGCCTTTTTCGATATTGGAATTGATGGTTTTATTACTAAAATGCACCGATTCAGCAAGAGTTTGCCGATACTGGTCGATGGGAATTGTGGAAGCATCTGACATTCATTTCTCCTTTTTTATTTAATTCTATCTAGTTTTAGCATAGTATTGCCCAAATAAAAAGCAGGCAAAAGTAGATAAAAGACACACGATGTCGTATTGTTAATATTCATTATAGAATTTAGTTTTATATTAAGTGAAAATGATAAGCTTATAAAAACAGAAAAATTAATTTGGAAAAAATGAAATGCACGTCATTTTTATCTCTGCTTGCGAAAAAAAAGCCCTGAAAAAAACCCGAGCCGTACTCGACAGCTACGCCATCCGCACAGGACAAAGCACATGGCAAGCCCCCATGACCATGGAAGGTCTAACCGAAGTCCGCAAAGCCCTAAAACAAAAAGGCATCACTCGCCAAACCGCTGTCGCCGCTTACATCAATTACGGTATGCGACGCATGAAGCTGGCGTGGGTCGTGGGAGCAAAGCATCGGTTTAATAGCGAAGGGGCATACCCTGTCGCTTCAACTGGCAAGCCTTATACCAAGCGACAAATCGACGACTGGGTCAGAGCAGCAAGTCTATTGGCAGGAGCGGCAGGCGATATGCATGATATCGGCAAAGCATCGCAACATTTTCAAAACAAACTGTCGCCTAATCAAGCCAATAAAATCATCGCTGATGATATCCGCCATGAATGGCTATCCGTCAAGCTATTGCAACAACTACGGCATAATAACTTTGATTGGCAAGACGCTTGGCAACAAGTTGCCAAAGATAAAAACCGTAATACTTTTACGCTAGGCGACTTAACTAAGGTTAAAAAAGGGGTTTCAACTACTATTGAAGCAGTTGATTATCTAATAATAACGCATCATGGTTTATTAGGTGTTGCTGAAGGAATGAAAAATATCTTTAAAGCTACGCCAAACCATTCTAAACACGTTCGTCAAGAATTACCCCGTACCGAACAACTCACTTGTGCAGGCGAGTTACCACAAAGTATTTTTGACAGCTATCAAAAACGCATGGCACGACTTGCCAAATTATTGCCCACCAATGCCAGTCTAACTTATTATAAAGCCCTCTGTTTACACGCTCGTAACGCCTTGATTCACGCTGACCATACCATTTCTGCGGTCAATTATCTGGACATGGTGCAACCTGCCACTCCAACTCCCACGCAACTGTTTGCCAATACCTGCTTTATCGATGGCAAAAAACAACATAACCAACCGCTAGAATGGCATTTACGTAGCGTGGGCGAGCGAGCCAGTGTTATCGCCTGCAAAATGATGACGGACTTAAATCTGTCTGGACTGTGCGAGCAAACAGTCGAATATATCAAAACACCCACCCAAAACGCTTATTTTAAGTGGCAAAATGTTGCTGGCAATGCCTTACAAAAATTCGCCGATAAACACCCCGATGTACCTACGCTTGTTTTTAATATCGCAGGTACAGGGAGCGGTAAGACTCGAATGAATCTACGCACCGCTTGTACCTTGCGACCCAATGACCCACGTATTTGTATTGCGTTAAATTTGCGTTCTTTGACTTTACAGACAGGTGACGCTCTCAAAAAATCCATGAATCTATCCGATGATGAATTAGCCGTCGTCATCGGCGACAATATTACCCAAGAACTATTTGAAAAAGCCAAAAATAACCAAGGAATTGACGAAGATGAAAATCCCCCAGAGCCGATATTTGATGCCAAAGGAGAAGATTATGATATCCCTGCGTGGCTTAACCCATTGTTTGAGAAAACCACCAAAAAGGGCGTTATAAGTGACAATGATGGCAAAACGTTATTGGCATCGCCTTTGCTCGTTTCAACCATTGATTATCTGATAGCAGCGGGCGAGCCACACAAACAAGGGCATCATGTCAAAGCCTTGCTACGGCTTATGAGTAGTGATTTGATACTCGATGAAATTGACGGCTACGACCCGCAAGCCTTGATGGCGGTATTGCGACTGGTGCAACTTTCCGCCATGTACGGTCGCCACGTGATTTGCTCATCGGCAACTTTGTCCAAAACCTTGGCGATTAGCGTGCATCGTGCCTTTGAATCAGGCATTGCCATGCGACAAGCCTTGCTAAACAATGACAAACAAGCATTTAATATTGCCATTGTCGATAATGAAATTGATAGCAAAAACCCGCCCAAAATTTGGCAACAAACGCTAACGCAAGATAACGACACCCAAGCTGACGATAAAAACTTTAAAGATATTTACCAAACACACCTCAATGAATTACAGCTTGCTTTAGCCAAAAAGACGAGTTTTCGCCTAGCCGAACTCAAACCCATGCCAAAGGCAACGATTAGCGATTGGCAACAAGCGGTACTTGAATCTGCCCAAATCTTGCATGATAGACACGCTTGGCAATGGCAAAATGGGGAAAAATGCCTATCCTTTGGCTTGATTCGGGTAGCAAATATTCACCATGCTATTAGCCTTGCTCATTATTTTGCCAATCATTGGCAACACGCCCATATCGCTTGCTATCATGCCAATGATTGGCGAATCAATCGTTTTTATAAAGAACAACGCTTAGACACTTTACTAAGTCGTCATAAAGATGGCAAAAAACGTAAAACAGGCAATGAAACCATCGAGCAAGATAGCGAAATTATCGAACTTATGAACCACAGCCAACAAAACGATGTACCCTTTATCGTGATTGCCACGCCTGTCGAAGAAGTGGGGCGTGACCATGACTTTGACTGGGCAGTTATTGACGCATCAAGCGTTCAGTCTATTGTACAGACCGCAGGGCGAGTTAATCGTCACCGCCGAGAAACGATTCATGAGCCAAATATTATCATCCCCCAATTTAACTATCGGCATTGCAAATACATGCAACAAAAGAAATCTAAAGAAAAAAAAATCATTGCCTTTAAATACCCAGGTTATGAAGGTTATAACAATGCCAATGTTTACCCAACCCATGATTTGGCAAAGTTGTTACCCTGGCAAAATAATCAACTCATAATAGATGCTAGACTGCGTTTTGATAAAGATAACTGTCTATTTGCCCAATTTGATGATAGCGAGATACAAGGGTTTTGTGAGCGATATTTTTATGATGAAGGCGATGAGCTTTTTTCAAATGCCCAAGTGGATAGCTGTCTAATGACCGAGCAACTGTATCAAAAATTCACCCCGTTACGAGATAGACAGTATCAAGCCTTGTATCGAATAAGTCCCAACTCTATCAAGGAAGGCGAGTTGGCCATAGAAAAATATGTGAATGCGTTTAATCCAGTATTTAAAAAGCAACAACAAGAATGGCAAGATTATAGCGGTGATTTTACCAAACCTATTTTACAACCCGCTAAGCCACAAGCGTGGCTGTATTTGTCGCCTAGTCAAATGGTGGAACAATGCGAATTTTATGATATTGATATTGAACAAGGCTGTCAAATTTCACTAAGTCTATATAATGATAAAAATGAGATACAGTGGCTATATGATGAAGGGTTTGGTGTAGTTAAAAAATAAGTAATTGTGCTTGATATCGAATGTCTCATGTAAATTTGTTTTTATGATAGAAATTAAACTTTATCAAAATAATCTTATCACTCTAAATTTCATTAAACATTAGTATTAGTATTATCTATATTATTAAATTATAGAGGCTCTGTATTCCGCAATGGTAGCGGCTTTGCACGCAGATATGTGTACAGACTGGTGAATATAAATGTACAGATAGGTGAATCAAGATGTTCAGATAGGTGAATATAAATGTACAGATGGGTGAAGCTAGCAGTTTAACGCACATTAAAAGCGATTCGAAATAAATAATGAAAAATAACTTCTAAATCATTGAAACGAATGAATTTTGATTAACTTTTGTAACTGACATAGATTAACATAGATTACGATTTTACCCATCATCATGCTCACTTCTATAATCAAGCTCACAATAATTTGAGCCAATTGATAGCAAGTAGCCCATGACTATGCAAAGTTTTTACAATCAAGGTGCTGATAAAGTAATGATTATCAAACCCAATACGCTGATTGAAGCGGGTTTCGACTTGACCGAAGCCGAGCATGACTTGATAACACTGGCGGTTAATAAACTACATCGTTTGCAGTCTGGCGGCAGACGAGTATTGATTAGTGCCAAAGAATTTGCCAACGCCAATCGTGTCAATGAAATCTATGCCTATCGAGCCTTAAAAGATACCGCCAAAATACTTGGCGACAGAAAACTCAAATTTACCCTATACCTTGATAAAACCATTCAAGCGACCAATGAAGCGGACAAACTCACTGTTATCAAGCCTAACCACAACAACTTTACCACGTTGCGTTCTGAATATAACTGGCTACAAGGGGTCTCGTATCAAGATGATCAAGGCTTTATTATTTTGGATTTTTCCGACTGTAACTCTCCCCTAAAATAAAACAGCTCAGACATAGCCTTAATTGGCTAAGACCACATTCAGCTTTGAAGGGAAAAACACCGATAGAAAGGTATTTTGAATTAAGCGAGGAAACGCCGTTAATTTAATTCCAATGCACCAATTACCGCTTTGCCCCAATTTGGTAACTCTTTACTAATCGAATACCAAATCCAAGTGCCTTTACGCTCACTTTTTAAAATACCGATTTGCTTTAATTGGTTTAAATGCCGTGAGATAGTTGGCTGTGGTTGGTCTAACTCGCTGATGATGTCACACACGCATAACGCTTGCTTCTGATTAAGTAGTTGCACAATTTTTAATCTGGTGGGGTCGCTTAACGCCTTGAGAAAGTCTGTTTTATTCATATATTTACATATCCAAATATATAGATTATAGTATAGCTCAATTTTAACAGGTTTCTATAGGCAGTCAATGATTACCGCATTACTCATTTTTCTAGTGACTTTGATATTTGTAATATGGCAACCTAAAGGCTTGGGTATCGGTTGGACTGCCAGTATCGGGGCTGGGATAGCTTTGCTATTAGGGGTAATAACGGTTGCCGATATTCCTGTAGTGTGGAATATTGTTTGGAACGCTACCTTTGCCTTTATTGCTATTATCATTATTAGTCTGTTACTTGATGAAGCAGGCTTTTTCCGCTATATCGCCTTGCACGTTGCAAGATTAGCAAAAGGTAGCGGTAATCGGCTGTTTGCGTTTATTGTGCTACTTGGGGCGGTGGTATCGGCATTGTTTGCCAATGATGGTGTGGCTTTGATATTAACACCCATTGTGATTGCGATTTTAACCACGTTACGCTTTTCCCCTGCGACTACCCTTGCTTTTATTATGACAGCAGGGTTTATCGCTGATACCGCCAGTATTCCGCTCGTGGTGTCTAATTTGGTAAATATTGTGTCGGCTGACTTTTTTAAAATCCCTTTTACCGATTATGCCAAAGTGATGATACCAGTAAACGTGGTAGCGGTTGTCACCTCATTATTGGTATTGTATGGGTTTTATCATAAAGACATTCCTACGGTTTATGCGTTGGATTTAATCGAAAGCTCACAATCAGCTATCGTGGATAAAAATACCTTTATCATGGGTTGGGTGGTGTTGGCGTTACTTTTGTTGGGTTTTTTTGTGCTTGAGCCTATAGGTGTACCCATTAGTTTCATTGCAGGGGTGGGCGCTTTGGTGTTGCTTGTGGTAGCGAAAATGGGTAAAAAAATAACGGTGCTACCGATTGTCAAAAATGCCCCGTGGCAAGTGGTGATATTTTCATTGGGCATGTATTTGGTGGTGTATGGTTTAAAAAATGCAGGGCTGACCGATTATTTAGCTCATGAGTTAAGCCAACTCGCTAATCATGGCATGATGACAGCTACAGTAGGAACAGGGTTATTATCGGCAGGGCTTTCATCTGTAATGAATAATATGCCAACGGTGCTAATTCAAGCTTTAGCGATCGATGAGGCGATTATCCATGACCCCATGATAAAGCAAGCCATGATTTATGCCAATGTAATAGGCTGTGATTTAGGCACGAAAATTACCCCGATTGGCTCACTCGCTACCTTATTATGGTTGCACGTTTTAGCCAGTAAAAATATTACGGTGAGTTGGGGTTATTATATTAAAGTCGGTATTATTTTAACCTTGCCTGTATTGGTGGCTACATTGGTTGCATTGGCAATTTGGTTGCCAATAATTCAATAATTTTAAAACTTCAAAAGGAACAAGTATGCAAAATATCACAATTTACCACAACCCTAACTGTGGCACATCACGCAACACGCTTGCTCTTATCAAACATCAAGGCATTGAGCCCTCTGTTATTTATTATTTGGATAACCCACCTGATGAAACAACCCTGCGTGATTTAATTACCAAAATGGGTATTACCCCAAGACAATTACTGCGTGTAAATGTGCCGCCTTACGCTGAACGTAAACTAGATAACCTTAGTTTGACTGATGATGACCTTATTCAAGCTATGTTAGCTGACCCACTTCTAATCAATCGTCCAATCGTTGTGAGTGATAAAGGCGTTAAGCTGTGCCGTCCTTCCGAAGTTGTACTAGATTTGATTGATACGCCCTTAACCAAAACCTTTATCAAAGAAGATGGGGAAAAGATTGAGCCGACAATTTAGTCAAAACATCTGTTTTTATTGAACTTGTAAGCCGTTACTGAGACTCCCCATTAACGGCTTTCTCATTTCAGCAATAAACTATCGTATTGATTTAAACCATAACTTGTATATTAGGACTTACGCAAAAATTTATGCTTTTGCGTAAGTCCTATATCTAATGGATTTTGCTAACATGCAATTTAGGGTAATTTAACTTAAAGGTTTTCGTCTGTTCGAGTCAGATTATGCCTACCATATTCCAAAAGCCCCAGTCGATTGATTGGGGCTTTTTTATTGCAGTGATATCAAGGGTTTACGTGGTTTTTCGAGGGTGGAAAGGTAAACATCCGACCATTCCCTGGGCTGACACCATTATTTACTATTTTTCTCAAGTAACCGCAGTTCAGTTTTTTGAATTTTGCCAACCGCGGTTTTGGGTAATTGCTCAATAAACGTATATTGACGTGGTCGTTTATACCCGGTTAATTGCTCATGACTAAAGGCTTTAAGCTCATCTATCGTCAAACTGTCATCTGATTTGACAATATAGGCTTTAACCGATTGCCCTTGAAGCGCATCTTCAACGCCAATCACGGCACATTCTTGGACTTTCGGGTGATTTAACAGCACCGCTTCAATTTCGGTTGGATAGACATTAAAGCCACTGACAATCAGCATATCTTTTTTGCGATCCATTAATTTGATATGCCCGTTTTGCATCATCATCCCAATGTCGCCTGTCTTTAAATGGCCTTCAGGTAAGAAATAATCGGTGTTGTCAATGTTATGATAACCTATAGTCACATTATCACCTTTGATACAGATTTCACCTACTTCGCCTAACGCCACTTCATTGCCCACATCATCACAGATTTTGATATCGATACTCGGTAAAGGTAGGCCAATATCGCCAGTGTACTCATGATTGGTGAGGGGGTTACACGTGCCTGCACCGATAGTTTCGGACATGCCCCATCCTTCTATTAAGGGGCAGCCTGTAAGCTCAAGCCAAGCCTTGGCCGTGGCGGGGGTGGCTGCCATACCGCCCGCGATTGATAATTTTAGTTGACGGGTATCGACACTTTTAAAATCGGGGTGGTTAACTAATGCCTGAAACAAGGTATTAACCCCAGGAAGAATGTGAAACGGCTTAGCAGATAATATTTTGATAAAACTGGCAATGTCTTTAGGGTTGGTCACCAAGGTCATGCGCATGCCAGATTTCATGCCTAACATGGAAAAGATAAACGCAAAGATATGATATAGCGGCAACGCTAGGATACTATGGAATACTTGTTCGACATTTTTTTGTTGGTTGAGTACCGGCAAAAACCACTGATAGTATTGTTCAACTGCTGTCAAAATATTTCGATGGGTCAGCAAGATGCCTTTGGGTCTGCCAGTGGTGCCGCCGGTGTATTGGATAAAGGCAACATCATCAAGTGATTTGGATGGCTGTTGGTAAGGCATGGATTTAGCGATTTTCATCACTTGACCCAATCGTAATGGCTGATACTTTTGGTCAATTTGGTAAGGCTCTACCATTTTCTTGACATATTTTACAGCGATATCGACTATTTTACCCTTTAATCCTAACAAGTCCCCTAAACGGATAATCACGACTTTTTTCACTGGGGTTTTATCAATGATTTTTTGTAAAGTGTGAGCAAAATTTTCTAAAATAAAAATAACTTCGGTATTGGCATCAATCAACTGAAACTCTAATTCACGAGCTGTATGTAGCGGATTAATCGGCGTCAAAACATACCCTGAGCGAATCGCACCTATCATGACCGGTAAATACGCTTGTACGTTAGGCAGCATGATAGCGACACTGGCATTTGGGCCCAAGGATTGGGATTGTAGCCAGCGGCTGACAAGGCGTGCGACGTTATCCACTTCTTTGTAGCTGATCGCTCGCTCCATATTGCTAGTGAATTCTCGTGAGGCAAAGGCCGTTAAACGATCATCAAAAAATTCTATTAACGATTGATCTGTTAAAGCGGGAATGTGTGCGGCGGTGGCAGGGTCATAAAATTTTGTCCAAAAATTTTCCATGTTGTTATCCTTTTTCTGTCCTTAGAAAATAGGCTAATAGGCCCTTGAAAGGTTTTTTTCATGGGCCTATTAGGGTGCGCGTATTGCCGCGCTTTTTGATTGCTATCAATTACTGTGCCTTGAGTTGATAGTGACGCCAATGAATAGCCTAGTTGCAATCATTATCACACCAAGGCTTAACATTACCATACTCATCTTGATTAGCAAATAGTTCATGACAGGCGGCTTCTGCCAAGGTTAAAATAGGCGTCACGCACACATCAAATTGGGTAAAGTAGTGCTGCCAGTGGCTAAGTGGCTGCGAGGCAAATTTTTGGGCAATAGCCTTGGCAGCGGCTTGGCTCTGCGGATGAGTAGGCAGTACGCCCATTTGCCAATGGCTAGCCGCATGTTCATTAACATCTAACGCTTGACACAAGCCTTGCCAAAACTTTAGCTCAAGCGAGCCGACTGCCATATAACGACCGTCTTGTGTCTGATATAGCCGGTAACATGGCAGCACGCCGCCTAAAAAATCCTGCTCAGGCGTCGGTGTTACCTGGGTGAATGCTTTGACAAATTTCCCCGTCGCTTTTGGCATCACCAAATGGTTGTATAAACTATGGGTCATGCTGATGATGATATGGCGACCTTTGCCAGTTAGCTTGGCATTGACAACGGCCGCTAATAAAGCGATGACCGCTGTGTCACTCCCGCCAGCCAAGTCGGCAAATTGCACATTGGGCATGGCTTGTTCACCCGATGCGGTTTTGAGTTGGTCAAGTACGCCACTCATTGCCATAAAGTTGATATCGTGTCCGGCTTTATCCGCCCAGTTGGGCGTCGTACCATAGCCAGTGATGGAAACAATCACCAGCTTTGGGTTGTCCGCAAGCAGTGCCTGTGGCGAAAGTCCCATGCCCTCTAATACGTTGGGGCGGAAACTATCAATCATCACATCAGCAGTGGCAATGTCGCTTTTAAGCTTAGCAATGTCATCGGGGTTTTTAAAGTCCATTTTGTGACAAGCTTTACCATGATTTAAAGCATCAAATAAATTGCCTAACGCCCGGGCAGGGTCACCTGACTTGGGTTCATACTTGATCACATCTGCCCCCAAATCAGCGAGCAGTCTTGTGGCAAATGGACCCGGCAAGTTGCGTGATAAGTCAATAACTTTTAGCCCTGTTAAGCAGTCAGCTATACCCAGTGCAGCTATGGCGTCATTCATTAACAAACTCCTTATGCGCCTTTGCCATAGCTACTAAAACTTGGGCAGGGGCAAAGCGCTCACCATAACGCTCGGCAAGTTGTTGACTGCGTGCGACAAAATTATCAACGCCATAGGCATTAATAAACTGCAAGGTACCCCCATGATGCGGGGCAAATCCCCAGCCAAAGATAGAGCCGATATTGGCATCTGCGATTGAATTAATCACGTTTTCTTCATAACAACGGGCGGTTTCATTGGCTTGGATAAACATAAAACGGTCAATAAGCTCTTGCTGAGTAGGCTGCTTGTCTGCGACAGGGAATAAGTTTGATAGCCCGGGCCACAGTTGTTTTTCACCTCCCTCTGGGTAGTCATAAAACCCTTTGCCGAATTTTTTACCCAAACGCCCGTGGGTTTTGCCCATCAGCTCGACCACGCTATCGGCGGGGTGATGCGGCATTTCTTTGCCTTCTTTTTGTAAGTCTTTTTTGGTTTGCTCATTAATATGCAGCATCAGACCTAAAGACACCTCGTCTTGCAGTGCCAACGGTCCGACAGGCATACCTGATTTGATACCAGCTACCTCAATCAATCGGGGATGGACGCCCTCAGAGAGCATAGCAGAGCCTTCGGTGATATAGGTGGCAAACACACGAGACGTATAAAAACCACGGCTATCATTGACCACAATCGGCGTTTTGCCAATTTGTAATACATAGTCAAAGGCTTTGGCTAACGTAGTTTCATCGGTTTGCTCGCCCATAATGATTTCCACAAGCGGCATTTTATCGACAGGTGAGAAAAAGTGTAAGCCGATAAATTGCTTAGGACGGCCACTCGCTTTGGCTAAACCGGTAATTGGCAAGGTTGAGGTATTTGACGCAAAAATCGCATCGCTAGCGGTGACTGCTTCTGTTTGCTGGGTACACTTGGCTTTAATATCACGGTCTTCAAACACCGCTTCAATCACCAAGTCACAATCCGCTAAATCTGCATAATCCGTGGTGGTTTGAATTTTATCCAGTAAGGATTGTTTTTTGCTATCATTGCTTCTGCCTTTGGCAATCGCTTTATCCAGCAAGTTTTCTGAATACGTTTTGCCTTTATCCGCATTTTCAATCGTGGTATCGAGCAATACCACGTCAATGCCTGCCTTAGCAGAGACATAGGCAATACCTGCACCCATCATCCCTGCGCCCAACACACCGACTTTTTTGGTTTGGTATGGCGGGATAGATTTTGGACGAGATTGGCCCTTGTTGATGCTGTTGAGTTGGTGCCAAAGCGTGCCAATCATATTTTTTGACACTTGTGACATGGCACAGGCGACAAAATAGCGGGATTCAAGCGCCAGCGCTGTATCGATATCCACTAAGCTACCTTCAAACACACATGATAAAATGTGGGTAATGGCAGGGTAGTTGCCATGCGATTTTTGATTTGCCATCGCAGGGGCAATGCTCAGCATTTGGGCATTTTGCGGGGTTAAGGCGTTACCTTGAGGGATTTTAAAGCCTTTGGCATCCCAAGGCTGCTGAGCGGTTGGATGCTCATGAATCCACTGTTTGGCTTGTTCAATCAGTGATGTTTTATCAGTAACTACCGCATCGATAATGCCAAGCTGATGAGCGGCTTGGGTGGTAAGCTTAGTGCCTTGGGTCATCAACTCTAACGCTTTTTGCATACCGACAAGACGCATTAAACGCTGCGTACCACCGCCCCCAGGTAATAAGCCCAATTTGACTTCAGGCAGGCCATATTTGGCATTCGGTTGGTCAACGGCAATGCGATAATGACAGCCCAACGCTACTTCAAGCCCGCCACCTAAGGCAGTGCCGGTTAATGCAGCGACGACAGGTTTACCGCAGGTTTCAAGGCTGCGTAACACCTTTTTGAAATGTTCCACAAAATCAAAAGCTTGCTTGGGGGATTGGATATTGGCAAATTGGTCGATATCGGCACCGACGATAAAGCTATCTTTATCGCTGGTGATGATAAGCCCTTTGCTGTCTTTGTCTTGAATAAAACTTTGAGCGATTTTTTCTAAATCATCACTAAAATGCTCATCAAGCACATTCATTTTGCGAGATTGTTGAATGGTCAAAATGACAATATTATCGTCGTCAGTGGCAGAAAAATTGGCCAATTGATTCGCCGCTTGGCTGGTAAGACTGGTCATAGAAACATCCTTTTTTCTTCAGTTTTTTAATTCAATTAAATAGGCGACTTAAACACGTTCAATAATCGTGGCAATACCCATACCGCCACCGACACATAAGGTCGCAAGTCCAGTGGTCAAATCACGGCGCTCCAATTCATCTAACAAAGTGTTAATCAAAATTGCTCCTGTTGCCCCTAATGGATGTCCCATAGCAATCGCACCACCGTTGACATTCACGATATCCATATTAAGCCCTAAATCTTTTGCCGTTTTCATTGGCACCGCTGCAAACGCTTCGTTAATTTCCCATAGGTCAATATCAGACACCTGCATATTCGCCCGGGCTAAGGCTTTTCTTGCGGCCAGTGTCGGACCTGTTAGCATAATCGTCGGTTCTGACCCCACCACTGCCGCCATCGTGACTTTGGCACGGGGTTTTAAATTCGCCGCTTGTCCCGCTGATTGACTACCAAGCAGACATAACGCGGCCCCGTCAACGATACCTGATGAGTTACCGGCATGGTGCACATGGTTAATTTTTTCAATCGTGGCATATTTATCTAAGACCACTTTATCAAAGCCCATTTTTCCTGGCATGGCAAACGAGGGCTTTAATTCTGCCAAGCGTTCAACGCTGGTATCAGCGCGAATGGTTTCGTCATGGTCTAAAATCATCAGACCATTGATATCTTTAACAGGAATAATTGATTTAGCAAAATACCCTTGCTCAGAAGCCTGCTGGGCTCTGCGATGAGACTCGGTGGCATATGCATCAACATCACTGCGACTAAAGCCTTCTAACGTCGCAATCGTATCAGCGCCGATGCCTTGTGGGGCAAAGCCGGTGGCGGTATTGACGCGTGGGTCCATGTACCAAGCACCGCCGTCTAACCCCATTTTGACACGGCTCATAGACTCCACGCCACCTGCCACCACCATATCTTCCATGCCCGACATGATTTTGCTTGCGGCTAAATTAATCGACTCTAACCCTGATGCACAAAACCGTGATAGGGTAACGCCTGCCACCGATTCTGCCCAACCGGCATCAATTACCGCAATTCGGGCGATATCCGAGCCTTGCTCACCAACAGGGGTGACACAACCTAGTACCACATCATCCACCAACTGTGTGTCCAACTGATTGCGCGACTGTAAATTTGTCAGCAGTTCTCTGATTAACCAAATTGGAGCGACTTGGTGCAAGCTGCCATCGGATTTGCCTTTGCCACGCGGCGTGCGGATAGCATCATAAATATAAGCGGTATTACTCATTTGATTTTCCTTAATCATGATTAAAATTTGTCAATTGCTAATGGCTAATCCTAATAGCTGATACTAATAGCTGATACTAATATCTAGGCTAGCTAAAAAGTGGCTTAGCCATAAAAAACGATGAGTTACATAAAACGAGACGCCAACTCTTTCATGATTTCATTGGTACCGCCATAGATTTTTTGCACTCGGGCATCAGCATATAATCGGGCAATCGGATACTCCAGCATATAACCATAGCCACCAAATAGCTGTAAACATTCATCCGTGACTTTGGCTTGTTTATCCGTGGTAAAGGCTTTTAATAGAGCGGCATGTTGTACGGTCAGTTTTTTGTTAAGATGGGCCTCGAGTGCCGCATCACACATCGCCCTGACGGCAAGGTAGTCCGCATTACATTCGGCAAGTTTAAATCGGGTATTTTGAAATGACCACACAGGCTTGTTAAAGGCGTGGCGTTCTTTGGTATATTCGATGGTAAGCTCAATCGATTTCTTAATCGCCCCCGCCGCCGCCAAAGCAATGATTAAGCGTTCTTGTGGCAACTCTTGCATCAACTGAATAAAACCCATGCCCTCCACACTGCCCAATAAGTTTTTCTGTGGGACACGCACATTATTGAAGAACAACTCTGAGGTATCTTGTGACGATAAACCGATTTTCTCTAAGTTGCGACCCCGCTCAAAGCCTGCTAAACCATCGGTTTCTAACACCAAGAGAGATACCCCTTGAGCGCCTTTTTCGCGGTCGGTTTTACAAGCGACGATAATTAGGTTGGCTAACTGGCCATTGGTGATAAAAGTTTTAGAACCATTTAAAATGTAGTCATCACCGTCTTTAACGGCATAGGTTTTGATAGCTTGCAAATCTGACCCCGTCCCTGGCTCGGTCATCGCAATCGCACCAACCAATTCGCCCGTTGCCATTTTTGGTAACCAACGCTGTTTTTGCTGTTCACTGCCATGATGCAAGATATAAGGTGCCACAATACCTGAATGCAAAAAGCCACCAAATCCGCTCAAGGCCGCATCGGCTTGGGCATAAATCAATGCCGCTTCATGACGAAAGTCGCCACCGGCACCGCCATACTCTTCAGGCATCGATGCACATAAAAAGCCCATCGAGCCTGCTTCAAGCCATGCTTCTTTATCCATCATGCCGTTTTTTCGCCACTCGATGTCTTTATCGATCCAAGTTTGAAAAAACTTCTTGGCAGTCTCTTCTAGCATGGCGACTTCTTCGTTCATCCAGCTTGATTCAAAATGGTTGATCATCCTTGATTCCTCGTTCGTTATTGAGAGATTAATTAAACCGTTATAATAGTAATATTAATTACTACCTTAAAAAATTGCTCGGCTATTTATAGTTATTTATCCTTAAATTATATTATAAAGGTAATTTATATTACCAATGTAATACTAAATAAAAACCCTAAGATTATGATTAAATAGCCAAATGATGCCGCCATCATAACAAAGATAAAAAATGAGAACAATATTGTCTGCAGATATGGTAACCTATATTACTATTTTTTAAATATCTAAATAGAGAATGTTATGACTGCGTTGAAAAAGCCAATGACGCTTGGACGTCCTAGTAATACAATGGGTGATTTAACCTTACTTGCGCAGATACGACCTGCAACCTTAGATAAAATCGAAAAAAGTGTGATTACACTGTATGCCAGTGATGAGAGTGAGGTCGCTGCGGATAGTGTGACTATGCAGTCAATTGCAAAACACGCGAACGTGTCACTGCAGACCTTGTATAAATATTTTGGCGATAAAAACACGCTGATTTATGTGATTTTAGATCGAGTGCTTAGTCGCCTAGCCGCTCGAATGATTGACCATTTGAGCGGTATTGATAGTGTCAAAGACCGGCTGCGTAAGACGCTATGGGTGATGTTTGATTTTGTTGACCACAATCCTGATGCGGTATTGTTTTTTTCTACAGCGATTCCTGTCTCCCACTATCAACATATTGCCATTTATGAAAACAAGGATTTGATGGAAGCTTTTTTGCAAGTGTTGTCGGATGGGCAGCAGCGTGGGGAGCTTAATCAAAATGTCTCGCTTAAAACCTTATTAGATGTGTTTATGGGGTTTATCACCCGATTGGGGCTGATGCACGTGTTAAGACACGCTGCCAAACCGATGACGGCTGACTTTGATCCTTTGTTTGATATCCTATGGCAAGCTATTTCACGGCATGACTAAGAGAATAACGCATTTTACAAATACACGAACAACAATCTAGGAATGTTTGTCCGCTATTATTACCCCGAATAAATGAACGGTCCAGCACTGGCTGTAGCGATTGCGCCCTATGTTTTTCTCTACGCAGAATAGCATTTATCTGTCCACACACCCTTCCGCTATCAATAAACAATAAATTAAAGCGGTTAGCAAATTCTTCTATATTCTTATCAATTATAATTATTAAGCTTTGTTATTATTCTGTGGAATAATAGCGCCATTCGATGATGTTTGATAGCGCTTTATAGCATTTCATCTCGAAAAAAATGAAAAATTTTGAGGATAAGGACAAATTGTCCTAAATATTGCATAAGGTATTGTAATGAAAAAAGTTTCTGCTCTACTTATTTCGGGGTTTAGTATTAGCTTGCTATTAGCAGGTTGCCAGCAAAATACCACCAAATCTGCCAATGCGGCAAACACCAATGAAGCAAAGACCAATGACAGTAAGAGCGGTGATTCAAAACCACTTGAAGAAGTGCGTATCGGATTACAAAGTTCAGGGGCGTTGGTGTATTTGCGTGAAAGTAAGCTGCTTGAAAAGTCGCTCGAAAAATCCGGCATCAAAGTCAATTGGGTGCAGTTTCAATCGGGACCACCGATGCTAGAAGCGCTAAATACCAACAATATTGACTTTGGCACCACAGGGGACACGCCACCCATTTTTGCCCAAGCCGCGGGTAGTAATCTGGTGTATGTTGCCTATGAAAATCCTTCACCACAGTCTGAAGCCGTCATTGTCCCCGCGAGTTCAACCTTAAAGTCAGTGGCTGAATTAAAAGGTAAATCTGTGGCGGTGACTAAAGGCTCTAGTGCCAACTATACGTTACTAAAAGCATTGGAACGTGACAACTTGAGCTTTGCTGACATAGATGTCAAGTATTTACAGCCATCTGATGCCCGTGCTGCCTTTGAATCAGGGAAACTAGATGCTTGGACCGTTTGGGAGCCTTATCTATCGAGTGCTAAAATTGAGCTAAAAGCGCGAGTTTTGACCGACGCTACAGGTCTTAAGCCCAATAATACATCGTTTTATTTGGCATCAACGGATTTTGCTCAAAAACATCCCGATGTGGTTAAAGACATTGTCAAAGCCATTGATGAAGCGGATAAAGCCATTACCGCTGACCCGGTAGCTTTTAGCAAAATGATCCAAAAAGTCACCAATCTAAAACCTGATGTGGCATTAGCCTCGGTGAAATCAAGAAATTATGGTGTCAACTATATCACCGATGACATCATTCAAGCGCAGCAGCAAGAAGCGGATACTTTTTATAAAAATAAATTGCTGCCAAAACAAATACAGGTAAAAGATATTGTCTGGTATCCACCCAAGTAAAACTATGGCTAGTAAAAAGCTAGTAAAAACCTAGTAAAAAAAGGGTAGGTAACCTTTATGACGCTAGCTTGCACTTACTACTTTGAAGCGATACAGCCGACAGTTAAGCTTTTAACAGTCATTAATAAAGTTGCATTGATAAATTTGCATTGAGAGATTGTTTATGAAAACGTCAAGTTTTGTTGCGGATAATTCAGTGGTAGCGGCATCAAAGCCGCTACCGACGAAACCGATAAGGGTGAATGCGCCAGTCAAGACATTGTCAACCCGCAAGGTTGTTAAAACCCTATTTGGGCGTACAGGGGGTTGGTGGTTGCCGTTACTCATGTTGGCGGGTTGGCAACTGGTAGCAAGTTTTCAATTACTGCCTGAAGCTTATCTTAAAAATATTTCGTCACCCAGTGCCGTTCTTCAAGCAGGCTATGAACTCATAAAAAGTGGTGAGCTTTGGCAGCATCTCGGTATCAGTGCGCTGCGAGCGTTTGCGGGGTTGTTGATTGGCGGGTTGTTTGGGTTGGGGTTTGGGCTATTGACCAGCACTTTGCCTGTATTTCGCACGTTATTGGATACCACCTTTCAAATGCTGAGAAACATCCCACATTTGGCATTAATTCCCTTGGTCATCGTGTGGTTTGGGATTGATGAAGCGGCAAAGGTTTTTTTGGTGGCAGTTGGCACATTTTTTCCGATTTATTTGAATACCTATCATGGTGTGCGTAATGTGGATAAACATCTGGTCGAGATGGCAAAAAGCTATGATTTAACAGGTTGGGCATTGTTTAAAGAAGTGATTTTACCTGGGGCATTACCGAGTATTTTGGTGGGGGTGCGTTTTTCATTGGGCATTATGTGGCTGACGCTGATTGTGGCGGAAACCATTTCGGCCACCACAGGCATTGGGTATTTAGCCATGCACGCTCGCGAGTTTTTTCAGATTGATATCATTATGTTTTCAATCTTGGTTTATGCATTATTAGGGTTTTTAGCCGATTTTATTGCCAAAAAGCTTGAATTTGTTTGGCTCAAATGGCACCCCGCTTACCAACAAGGAGCACACTAATGTCAACGCCATTGTCAGCACCATTGTCAGCGTCATCCAGAACGCCATTAAAAACCTCAGCAGGATTGGCTTTAAGCTTAACAAATGTGGTCAAAAAATTTGACAATCGAGAAGTCATTAAAAACCTAGATTTGCACATTCAAAGTGGGGATTTTATTGCTATTGTCGGGCACAGTGGCTGTGGTAAATCAACATTGCTGCGTTTACTTGCGCAGTTAGAAACAGCGAGTAGCGGGGAGTTGACAGCCATGTCAATTGCCAACCAAGCCATGTCACCTCAGGCATGGCGACAATCTACGCGGCTGATGTTCCAAGATGACCGATTGTTGCCTTGGAAAACGGTACTGGAAAATGTGGGGCTTGGGCTAAAAACGCCAGACTGGAAAGCGCAAGCGTTGAAAGCGTTAGCGGAAGTCGGCTTGGCAGAGCGGTCTGATGATTGGCCATCGGCATTGTCAGGGGGACAAAAGCAGCGAGTGGCTTTGGCCAGAGCGATTATTCATCGTCCCCAGCTGTTGCTACTTGATGAGCCATTGGGGGCGCTAGATGCGTTAACCCGTCTTGATATGCAGCAACTATTGGTCAAATTATGGCAAGAACATCGATTTACGGTGATTTTAGTGACCCATGATGTCAGTGAAGCGGTCATTACTGCTGACAGGGTGATTTTAATTGAACGAGGCAAAATTGGACTAGACTTGCCAATCTTATTGCCACATCCCCGTAATAACATGACTAAAACTGCGCCACTTGAGCAAATTGTTCTTGATAAGATTTTAGCGGTGCATTGAGTCTCCCCATCGGCAAATGACAAGCCACTGATACCTTTTGGCACTCTTTGGCACCCTTTATTTAGCAAAAGCCCATTAAAAAATTAATGGGCTTTTTTTATGCTCACATAATCAATCAAATGACATTCTCTTCATCACATTTCTTGCTATAGATAGCAAAATATCTTGGTTATCTTTGCGAAAAAAAATCTTTACCATGATGCCTTATTCAAGCATTTGGCGGTAAGGAATTAGCATGACGGATTTTAATCAGCCATGGTGCCAAACAACCCTGTTAATCAAGGGCGAGCGCTACTACTGCTGCAACAGGCAAAATTAATTGGGCTAAAAGACCCAAATAATTTTCTGTCTAACTTAAGCGATATCAGCAGCAATCCAAAACAATTGCAATTTGTTGAAGTCGAAGGCCCGCAGACCGCAAGAGCGGTTGATGATGCTGATTTGGTGTTTAGCTACCCGCATTATTTGCGCTTAGCCAAAACCATTGACCCCAATCAAGCCTTAATCCTTGATGATACCACCAACAACCGCTATGCGATTTTATTTGTCACCCGGGATGATTTTGCCCAAAAAAATCCTGAACGAGCCGAACAGCTGAAAAAATTTATTCACATTTATCAAACTTCCCCTAACGTAAAACAAGTGCTTGACAAAGAAATCGGGGGAAAACTTTGGTTTCCAGGTTGGACCTCGTAATGCGTTAACAAGTTTTAGCCATAACAATTACAAAGGATCATGCTATGCAGTCGTTTACTCATATTACCCAAGATGACAGTCATTCATCACCTCCCTATATCCGAATCGATAAGGTCAATAAGTTTTATCAAGGACAAGCGCAAGCGATTCATGCACTAAAAGATATCTCACTTGAGGTGCCAACAGGCAAAATTCTGGGTATTATCGGTAAAAGCGGGGCGGGCAAATCATCGTTGTTACGCATTATCAACGGCTTGGAGTCGATTAGTGATGGTCATGTTTATATCGATGATAACAATGTGGCAGCGCTGAACCAAACACAGCTGCGACAGCTGCGACAAGGCATTGGTATGATTTTTCAGCATTTTAATCTGCTGTCGAGTAAAACGGTACAAGACAACGTCGCCTTGCCCCTAAAAGTCGCCAAAGTAAGTCAGGCTGATATCAATAAACGTGTGGCGCAAGTGCTAGAGATGGTGGGTCTCAGTGATAAAGCATTGATGTATCCTTCCCAGCTATCAGGCGGTCAAAAACAGCGGGTAGGCATTGCGCGGGCGCTCGTGAATGAACCCAAAATTTTATTGTGTGATGAAGCCACATCAGCACTAGACCCAGAAAGTACCCAGTTAATTTTGCAGTTACTCAAGCAAATTAATAAAAAACTTGGCATTACCATTGTGCTCATTACCCATGAAATGCAAGTCATTCGAGATATTTGCGACCAAGTGATTGTCATTAACCAAGGGCAAATCGTTGAAACAGGACCGGTGTGGAAAGTATTTGCCTCACCCATGCACACCATGACCCAAGAATTACTAGGCTATAATCAGTCATCCATTGATTTGGGTGAGGATAAACTCACCGACAAACACAGTGCCACTCATACTTTGCTCAACCTAAGATACGTTACCCCAAGAAAATCTGCCCCTGATTTAAAGGCAATTTTTGCACAATTTGAAGCGCCCGTCTCTTTGTATCAAAGTCAAGTGGATACCATTCAAGGCTATTTGGTAGGCAATATCGTCGTTGGCGTCGCAACCACGGGTTTAGATGTCGCGCAATTGACCCAGCGCTTGGGACATCAAGTTTTGCATGTGGAGGTAATTGGTTATGCTTGAATTGTTACTGACGGGGTTGATTGATACCCTGATTATGGTTGGCGTATCAGCGATTTTAGCATTTTTATTGGGGTTACCGATCGCATTGGTATTGGTCAATTCAAGCGAGCAAGGTATTGCCCCATCATTTTTGACCAATCTAAGTTTGGGTTGGTCTGTGAACATTGTGCGTGCCATTCCTTTTTTGATATTGATGGTGGCTATTATTCCAGCCACTCGAATGATTGTCGGTACAAGCTATGGTGTGTGGGCAGCCGTGGTACCGTTAACCTTAGCAGCGACGCCTTTTTTTGCTCGAATTGCCGAAGTGAGTCT
Organism: Moraxella sp. CTOTU46934; assembly: GCF_031979465.1. NCBI lineage: Bacteria > Pseudomonadati > Pseudomonadota > Gammaproteobacteria > Moraxellales > Moraxellaceae > Moraxella > Moraxella sp. CTOTU46934. The sequence continues at coordinate 18,701 of NZ_DALZEG010000005.1, read as the reverse complement.
GCGTGAAGTTGACCCAGGGCTCATAGAAGCGGCACAAGCGATTGGCTGCAACCGTACACAGATTATTCGGCATGTCTTATTGCCCGAAGCATTGCCTGGCATTATTGCCGGGTTTACCGTGACGATTGTCACCATGATTAATTCGTCTGCCATTGCTGGGGCAATTGGAGCGGGTGGCTTGGGCGATATCGCCTATCGTTACGGCTATCAGCGCTTTGATGTGCAAATGATGGTATCAGTCATTGTCGTTTTGGTGGCATTGGTGATGTTGGTGCAAGCCACAGGCGATAGTTTGGCTCAATGGGTCGATAAACGCCAATTGTAGCTCTGCAGATTTACCACTTTGATATGGCAAATTTGATATAGCAAAAAATCAGCTAAATAATGCAGATATTGTTGTTTCACAAACGGCTTAATTTTTCGTTTAATGGGGTTATCGACATGTCATCGATTTATCTGATTACACTAAATTAAGGAACAAAGATGTCTATCACTCAAAATTTCACAAATCAACCAAATCCAGCCATTCCACTCAATATCGTTGCGGTATCGGGTGGGCTCAACACACCATCAAAAACCGAAAGTCTGGTGCAAAATATTGTAGATGAGTTGGCACAAGCCACGCCCATCAACGTGCATTTTATCAAGCTTAGTGAAATCGGGCCTTTACTCAGTGGGGCGATTTATCGTAACCAACTGCCAGAGCGAGTACAAAACGACTTGGCAGCGATTGAGGCGGCGGACGCCTTGATTGTAGGAACACCGGTGTATCGCGCGTCTTTTACCGGCTTGTTTAAACACTTATTTGACTTTGTGGAGCAAACCGCGCTTGTGGATGTGCCGGTATTATTGGCAGCGTCGGGCGGTAGCGAGCGTCATGCACTGGTACTAGAGCACCAACTTCGCCCATTGTTTAGTTTTTTCCAAGCCCAGACATTGCCAATTGGCGTGTATGCGACGGATAAAGACTTTACCCCAGAATACACCGTCTCAAGCCAACAGTTGCGTGACCGTATTGTGTTAGCGGTGGCGCGCGCGTTACCGATACTTGAGTGGGCACCCGCCAAAGGCCGACGCGCCCAAGCCATTAAAGAAAAATCAGCGCAAGCCAATCAGCAGTTAGGCATTAATAAACAAGTCGAACAAGCCGAAATATTACCCTCTGTGGCAGTGCCAGATTTATCGAGTGCCGAAGCCAGACTACACCCGCAAACTACTCAATCATCCCTTAAAAACCATCCATCCGTCGCCTAAAGGGCGCATGTCTTAGTGCGTATTAGCTGACATCACCAGCTCAGTATGAGTAAATACAACCCGAGCAACAAACTGCTTGGGTTATTCTAATTTTGTTTTTTTGTGTGAGTGATATATGTAATTTTGGAATATTAATTTGTTTGATAGGCGTTTGTTGTCCTAGGCTGCTCGGCTTACACTAATTTTATTCATTATCGGATTATTTGGGGCAACAGACTATGAATTTTCAACAACTTCGTATTATTCGAGAAACGGTACGCTGTGACTATAACTTGACGGAAGTAGGCAATGCATTATTTACCTCACAATCGGGTGTATCCAAACATATCAAAGACTTAGAAGATGAGCTTGGGGTAGGGCTGTTTGTGCGTAAGGGCAAACGGCTCTTAGGTTTGACCGAGCCGGGTAAAGAATTGTTGGTCATTGTAGAGCGGATGCTACATGATGCCAGCAATATTAAAACCTTGGCTGAACAATATACCAGCCAAGATAAAGGCGAATTGACCATCGCAGCCACCCATACCCAATCTCGTTATATTTTGCCGCCCGTTGTGCAAGCGTTTAAACAGCTTTTTCCTAAAGTGCATTTGCGATTGCTACAAGCCGCACCGCCAGAAATTGCGGCAATGCTACTTGATGGACGAGCGGATATTGGCATTGCTACCGAAGCCTTGTCAAGCTATAGCGAGCTTGTGACTTTTTCTTATTATCACTGGTATCATGCGATTGTGGTGCCGCCAAACCATCCGCTAACCCAGCTTGAACAGGTAACGCTTGCCGACATAGCCCATTATCCGATTATCACTTACATTAGTGGCCATACCGGGCGAACGATGATTGATGAAGCGTTCGCCAAAGCAGAATTACAGCCTGATATCGTGATGACGGCGTTGGATTCTGATGTAATAAAAACCTATGTGGAGTTTGGCATGGGCATTGGTATTATCGCGGATATGGCGTTCAATCCCAATAAAGACACCCAGTTAACATTACTCAATTGCGAGCCGCTATTTCATCAAAATACCACCTTGCTCGCGGTGCGACAAGGGCATTTTTTACGAGGATTTGGCTATCAGTTTTTAGCCTTGTGTAACCCCACATTAACCCAAACAACAATGCATGATGCCATACAACCTAGCAGCTAACGCTAAATACTGATAAGCAAGTTGGCAAAACTTATCATCTGCTACATCCGATGTAATACGCGTCAAATTCGCTTGTTGTCTCGCTTGCTGTGCTATTTTTAAGATTTGGGCTTGTTTATCTAGTGTTGATATGACTTCATTTGACGATAAAACGCTTTATGGTGAAAACTGTAAAGCTTTTTTTATGTCACTGCTTTAGCGATTAAATTGATAGGGTTAGCAGCAAAATTATTAAGTATTTTTTGTGCTAACCAAAGCAATTTTTGTTATTTTTTATTGCGCGATATTTGCTTTAAGCTTATGGCTACCGATAAACCGCCCATGACAAAAGGCGAGTTATCTTAATCAATTTTTGAGCTTACAAGCAGGTGTTACGATGAAAATTTTTTGGTTTATACCAACACATGGCGACAGTCGTTATTTAGGCACGAGTAAAGGGGCAAGAACCGTTGACCATACTTATATGAAGCAAATTGCCGTGGCAGCCGATAACCTTGGCTATGAAGGCGTGTTGATTCCGACAGGTCGCTCATGTGAAGACCCTTGGCTGGTCGCTGCTAGTCTCATTGATGCGACCACTCGCTTAAAATTTTTGGTGGCATTACGCCCTGGGGTGACGACACCCGCGCTTGCTGCTCGTATGACAGGCACATTTGATCGTTTATCAAATGGTCGATTACTGCTTAATCTGGTCACAGGCGGCGATGAACAAGAGCTTAAAGGCGATGGCATCTTTGAAGACCACGCGACGCGTTATCAGACAGCCAGTGAATACACCACGATTTGGCGAGAGATTTTAACCCGCTCGCACACAGGCGAATCCTTTACTTTTAACGGTGAGCGCTTGCAAGTCGAAGATGCCAAATTGCTATATCCCCCTCTACAACAGCCGTATCCGCCGTTGTGGTTTGGCGGTTCATCTGAGGCGGCGCAAACACTGGCTGCCGAACAAGTTGACAGCTATTTGACCTGGGGTGAGCCGCCTGCTGCCGTCAAAGAGAAGATTGAGCAGCTTAAAACCAAAGCCGCTGCTAAAGGTCGCAAATTAAGTTATGGTATTCGTCTGCACGTGATTGTGCGTGAAACCAATGAAGCCGCTTGGCAAGCCGCTGATGAATTATTGAGTCATGTCACTGACGACACCATTGCCGCCGCCCAAGCCAAATTTGCCCAAATGGACTCAGTGGGACAACAGCGTATGGCGGCCTTGCATGGCGGTCGCCGTGATAACTTAGAAATTTCGCCCAACTTATGGGCAGGGATTGGACTGGTGCGCGGTGGCGCAGGCACCGCACTGGTGGGCGACCCACAAACCGTTGCCGCACGTATTCAAGAATATGCCGATTTGGGCATTGATAACTTTATTTTCTCAGGCTATCCACACTTGGAAGAAGCCTATCGGTTTGCTGAATTGGTTTTCCCGTTGTTACCGATAGACACACAAAACACCTTGGTCAAGCCAAATTTGACAGGACCATTTGGTGAAATTGTCGCTAATAACTATGCACCTCCGCAACAAACCCGTGATACGGCAGCCTCAAAAACACCTGCCACTGAAACACCCAAACACGCCATCGCCTCTTAACTTCATCTTAAATACATATTAAAGGCCTCTTAAATGCTTGTGATAAAACGTGCTAACTAAGGCACGTTTTACGCCTCGGTTTTACCTATTATACCTATCTATATCTATCATCCGACAGGGTGAGTGGAATGTACCCTAGCCATGATAAGCATCTTTTAACTGATAAATCTTTTAACTGATAGACTTTTTTTAAAAGTGGTAGCCAGTTATAGGGTGAGATTAGACCAGCAAGCTACTTTGCCAAAGTTAATCATCAAAGTCCAAGGTCCCAAATTTTTTGAGGTCCCACATAGCAGGAAAAGTGATTTTTCTACACAGATTTTATATTTAAAAGTTAAATAATCTATTGATTGTAATGAGAATTTTTTAAATTAATGCTTCGGTTTTATGGTTTCTAGTATGTCATTTTTTAATCAATAGTTTAGTTATGTAATTTTATTAGTGATAAAAGTTAATTTAGCGCTTTTTACTTTTTACGGCTTATATAATTAAAAAGATTTAAATTTTAAATAATAAAATAATGGGATAAATAAATTTAAATCATGCACGTCAATTAATGATCAACTAACTATAAGGGCAATAAATATGACAACTGAAAACAACGAAAAACTTTCTTTATTAGACGATGTGGCATTAAAAGCCCAAATGCTCATGGCAAACCTAAAAGAGGGCGCTAATGATGGCTATGACCATTCTGTCACCAGTGCCGGTGAAAAGGGCTTAAAATCAGGCAAAGTGTCTGAGCTCACCGCCATCGCTCCCTTAACTAAAGATGGGGCGGCTCGTATCAAACGAATTTTAGAAATCACCAAAGGCAATCTTGCAGGGGCGACCAATGTAGGCACCTTGCATGATTTGCGGTTAGTGTTTTTAGATAATGACACCAAGCTACTGTTTTGTACCGCCTATGATGGCGACTGGGATGCCTATATTAATGACTTTGCTACCAAAATTCCAGAACTCATGGACTTAATTTTTGGTAATGTAGAGGGTTGGCCTGGGATTAAAGACCCGACTGTCAAGCAATTCATTCTTGACCATCAGATTACCGCTACCGGTTGGTATGTGGGTGTGCCTCATCTGACGGTTCGTGATATTGCGCGTAATGACAAAATCGTGCGTGGCATCAATAAAGCCATTGAACAAGCCCAATAATCCCGCTTAGAACCTGTCTTCACTATATCACGTTTATCAGCATACTATTATAAGGGTATTAGTCTAAGCGTACTATAAATGAGCAAGCTTTATGTCAAATTTTAGATACAAAAGCCATTTGTTGCGTGATTTTTACCACAAGCCATATTTAGCGTGGTGTATGGTGAGCAGATTCTTAGCATCAAATTTTTAAAATTCCCTGCTAGGAACGACCATGAATAACGACAACCCAGCGAATGAAAGCCTACTGGGCAAATTAAAAACCCATCTACAAGATGGTATCGAGCATGGCATAGAGGCCATTAAAGACAAATTTGAACACAGTGATACACCCAGTGAAAAAGGTAGTGTCAAAGAACGGGTACATGAAGCGAAACAAAAAATCAGCACGCAGCTGCACAGCGTCACCACACGGGCAACGAACGCTATCTATCCCAATATCGCCACGATAGAGCTTGAGGATATTCAAGCCATCATCTTGCATGACCGCCCGGCGCCTTACTATGGCACGCTTGTCGCGCTAAAAGTCAATGACAGCAACGCGGGTCGTGAACTACTAAAAGCAGTATTACCAAACGTCACAGGCTCAAAAAATTTCCAAAAAGATATGGATGCCAATTTGACTATTGTGATGACGTATGAGGGGCTAAAAGCTTTAGGCTTACCGCAAAGCTCGCTTGATTCTTTCCCAGAAAATTTCAAAACAGGTATGGCAGGTCGCTCCGATATCTTAGGTGACAAAGGCGATAATGACCCTAGCAACTGGCTTGCGCCATTTGGTGATAAAGGCGATATTCATATTTGCGGCGCGGTGATTGCCGATAGCCAAGAAAAATGGCAAGCCAAACTTGCCGAACTTAAACAGGCGTTTGCCCATTATCTAGATACCAGCCGTAACGCCATCGAAATCTTGGTGGAACATGATTTTGGCGTAGATGGTGACGTCAAAAACGTGTTTGGTTATCGCGATGGCATCAGTAACCCAGAAGTTGATGGCAGTGGTATCAGCCTTGAAAATAACACCGAACGTCCGATTGCGGCGGGTGAATTTGTGTTAGGTTATAAAGGTGAAGCGGGCGTGGTACCCCCCATGCCACAGCCTGAAGTATTGGGTAAAAACGGCTCGTTTATGGTACTGCGAAAATACCGCAGTAATGTCGCTGACTTTCACCGCTATTGCCTTGAACAAAGCGACAATGACCCAGCTAAAGCCGATAAATTGGGGGCAAAAATGTTTGGTCGCTGGCGTTCGGGTGCCCCCATCACCCTAAGCCCAGACCATGATGATGAAGCCCTCGGCAAAGACAATGTAGCAAACAATAAATTTGACTACACGGACGATCCCTATGGCAAAGGCTGCCCGTTTGGTGCCCATGCTCGCCGTATGAACCCCCGCAATACCAAAGATTTTATTCTAAGTGATGTGCGTCTTCACCGTATCATCCGCCGTAGTGTATCGTATGGCGATATCGTGCCGCCCAACGTGACCCAAGACGATGGTCAAGAGCGGGGGTTATTTTTTATCGGTATCAACGCCCATGCCATGGACACGCTTGAGTTTTTGCAAAGCCAATGGATTAATGACGGCAACTTTATGAACCTTGGGGAAGAACGTGACCCAATGCTAGGCGTACACGCAGGTAGTGACGCTGATAGCGATGTGTTCACCGTACCCGATGAGCCAATTCGTAAGCGTCATACCAATATTTTGCAATTTAATACCCTACAAGGCGGTGAATATCTTTTTGTACCGAGCTTGTCGGCACTCAAATGGATTAGTGAGCTTAACGAAAATTCATATTAGAGTAAATCTAAATAAAAAAAGGTTAGGTGGGTTTAGTAAACCTAACCTGATAAAAATAACAAAGGACAATCATCATGTTAAATAAATTATTCGGTCGTCGTTATGCCAAGTTTGACCCAGCCATCGACCAGCTTACGAGTGACGATGAAAAAGCCATCGACCAAATCACTGCAGATATTCGTGATTATATCGGCAAATCAGACACGGTTAGCAAAATCAATTATCACACCCGAGATGCCCATGCCAAAGGCTACTGTGCGTTAAAAGCCAACTTTGAGATTTTACCAAAACTGCCCAAAGAATATGCCCAAGGTATCTATGCCAAACCCGCTCGTCATGAAGCAGTGATTCGTTTTTCTAACGGCTCATCTCGTGTGGCTGCCGACAACAAGTTGGGGCTTTCTCAAGGGTTGGCGATTAAAGTCTTTGGTGTCAAAGGCGACAAATTACTGCCAGATGAGCCAGATAGCCCAAACTTTGACTACAATCTGATTAATTTTCCTATTTTCTTTTGTAATACTATCCAAGACTATAGTTATATTTCACGGCTATTTTTACAATTAAATGATTATTTTGCCAAAGGCGCGAAAGGGCAAGCCAAATTTGCCTTTGACTGGATTACCCAATATGGCAAAAAACTGCCATCCAAAGAATCCCTCAAGACTTTTAGGGCTTTTAGTAAGTTTAAAACCATCAAACCGCAAAATACCTTGTTATACAGTTTTTACTCACAAGGGGCGGTGCGTCATGGCGACTATATGGCAAAAATCCGTGTGGCGCCGACCAAAGCGTCACAAGCCAAAATCAAACGCCGTGACCTAGATGTCAACGCTACTAGCGAGGCGATTCGTCCTTTGATTTTACAAGAAATCCGTGAGCATGATTATGAGTTTGATGTGCAAATCCAGCTGTGCCGTAACTTAAAAGACCAACCCATCAATGACTTGACCAAAGAATGGGATGAAAAAGACGCCCCGTTTGTGACAGTGGCAAAACTCACCATCCCTTGCCAAGATGTGCCGGATGACGGTAACTTTGACATCATGGAACACTTGTCATTTACCCCGTTTCGCTGTATTGAAGCCAACCGTCCGATTGGTAACTTACAACACGCGCGACTGCGTGCCTATCAAACCGCCTCGACCACTCGCCATCGTTTAAATCATAAAAAACGTGCCGAGCCAACCAATTTAAAACAGGCATTTGATAAAGATTTTTACAGCCTGTAAATTTGGCAAAAAACCAGTAGCGGGGCGGTTATGGGGGCGTTGTTTGGGGTAAGATTTCACCCATTGGGTAAAAAACTACATCGCCCTCAATCATTCAACAACCGTTAGCCTGTGACTGGGCTAACGGTTTTTTTTCTTTTAATCTAATCAAAAATAGTCTACAGCAAATACGATAATACCAAAAATAAAGTTGCGTATTTGCCCATTAATCTAGGAGCATAGTATGTCAGAATCGAATAACCTTTCTAACTTTAAAAACATAACAGTCGCAGGCAGTGGTGTTTTGGGCTATCAAATCGCCGTACAAGCGGCGTTTCATGGTTTTAAAGTCGTTGTGTATGATATCAATGACGAGGTACTCAATAAAGCCAAAACCAAATTTGCCGATATCGCCAAACGTCATCAGGCTGATTTGGGTGAAACAAGCGAACAAGCCAAACAGGCTGAGCAAAACTTGTGTTATAGCTCAGACTTAAGCGCCGCCTTAAAAGACGCAGACTTGTTGATTGAAGCGGTGCCCGAAGATGTCGCCATCAAAAAAGATTTTTATCAAAAAGCCTCAGCAGCCGCACCCGAAAAAACCGTATTTGTCAGTAACTCATCTACCATGTTGCCCAGTGATTTGGTCAAATTTACCGACCGTCCTGCCAAGTTTTTGATGATGCACTTTGCCAATGAGATTTGGAAGCGCAATCTTGCCGAAATTATGTCGCATGCCGATACTGACCCTAATGTATTTGATGCGGTGACCGCGTTTGCCAAACAAATCGGTATGTTGCCTATTATCGTCAACAGAGAAACCTCGGGCTATGTACTAAATTCACTACTCAATCCTTGGCTAAATGCAGGGATGCAGCTGTATATCCAAGGCATTGCTGACATTCAAACCATCGACAAAACTTGGATGCTTGGCACAGGCTCGCCGATGGGACCATTTGCTTTTTATGATATGCTGGGGCTGACTACCCCTTACAATATTTACAAGCTTGCTGTGGCTAAGGGCAAACAACAGGACCAAGCGGTCGTCGATATGCTTAAAAAAGAGTATATCGAGCAACATAAACTGGGTGTGCCAACGGGCGAAGGATTTTATCAATACCCCAATCCCGCCTTTAAAAATCCTGACTTTTTAAAACCACCTAAAGCGGATTTATCCAAAGTACCCTATAAAAATATTACCGTGGCAGGTAGTGGCGTATTGGGCAACCAAATTGCGGTGCAATGTGCGTTTCATGGGTTTAACGTGACTATTTATGACATTAACGATGACGCGATTGCTAAGGCGAAAGCTCGCTTTACCGACCTTGCCAATCAGCATCAGCATGACCTAGGTGAAACCGATGCCCAAGTGACAGCAGCTAGCAAAAATTTGGCTTACACCACGGACTTGCATGAGGCGTTAAAAGATGCAGACCTATTGATTGAAGCGGTGCCAGAAAGCTTAGACATCAAAAAAGATTTTTATAGCAAAGCCTCAGCCGCCGCCCCTGCCAAAACCGTGTTTGCCAGTAACTCATCGACGCTATTGCCAAGCGTGTTATCGACCTTTACTAACCGTCCAGAAAAATTCTTGATGCTGCATTTTGCCAATCACATCCATATCCGTAATACGGTGGAGTTGATGGCGGCAGCAAGCTGCGACCCACAAGTCTATGCTGACGTCATCGAATTTGCCAAAGCCATTGCCATGTTACCGATAGCGGTAAAAAAAGAACAATCGGGCTATGTGCTTGATAGCTTATTGATTCCGTTGTTGGTAGCGGGGTTAAAACTGTGGGCAAACGGCGTTGCCGACGCCGCAACCATTGATAAAACGTGGATGATAGCCACGGGTTCACCCTTTGGACCGATGGCGATTTTGGATAAAAATGGCATGAAAACCAACTACAACATCTTTAATGAACTGGCAAAAATGGACCCCTCTTTGCAGCAGCCCGCTGAAAAACTCAAAGCAGAACTGGTCGATACTAACAAACTGGGTGAAGCCACGGGTGAGGGGTTCTATCAATATCCTAACCCAGCTTATTTAGCGAAAGATTTTTTAAGCCTATCTGAATAAACTGCGTTTAGCCAAGGAGAATAAAAAAGGGTTAATTTGCTAACTTGACGTATCTACCGTTGCCACTACCGACATGCCGGGCATCAATTCATTCAGACGACTTTGGTTGCCATCGATGTCAATGCGTACAGAAATGCGCTGTACCACTTTGGTAAAATTCCCGGTGGCATTGTCGGTTTTAATGACACTAAATTCTGACCCTGTTGCGGGGGAGATGCTTTTGACTACCCCCGTAAATTTTTGTTTGCCTAGGGCATCGACAGTAAACCACGCTTTTTGCCCGATTTTCATTTTATCAATTTGGGTTTCTTTAAAATTGGCAATGACCCACATCGATTTTGGAATGAGGTAAACCAACTGCGTGCCTTGCGTCACCAACTGACCGGTACGGATATTGATTTGCCCTAATTTACCTGAGGTCGGCGCGGTGATTAAGCCATATTCTTGGTTGGTATTGGCCTGTTTTAACTGTGCATTGGCGCTTTTAACCTGTGCCACCAAACCAATCTTTGCCACTTCCGCGGTTTTTTGACCTTCGCGGGCGACATCGACACTGGCCATTGCTTGGCTCATCAGTGCTTCATTGTTTTTAACTGCCGCTTTGGCAGTATCGACTTCATTTTGTGACACGGCGCCAACGCCGACCAAGGATTGAAGTCGTTTAAGCTGTTGGATAGACAATTCTAGCTGGGTTTTAACTTGTGCTACTTTTGCCTGCGCGGCTTTGACATCGGCTTTACGCTGCTCGATGATTTGTTGCTGGTTGGCTAGTCATCATTATCCAACCCATCATTATCCAAACAGTCATTATCCCACTGGTTGGTCATTGAAACCCATCAGGCAAGCTACGGTAAAATTCATCCAGTAAATACACCCAGTCGATTGAGGTCTAACATTTTTAAACAAAAAAATTCGATTTTTTTGCTGCATAGGTGTTTTTTAGTTGCCAAAATGCGCTAGGCTATCTATTCATTCATTACTGATTTATCACTGCTATGAACCCGCTTTATCAAACCGATTTGCCGACACTGGGGCGCAATACTGACATTGACCACCATGCTGATTTACAAGTGTTGCAGCGTATCAAACGATTTTTATTGCCCCGTGATTTTGAGGTGCCAAAGGATTTATTGCAACAGATGCAGCAGGGGTACGGTATCGCAGATCAGCCTGTCGATACGCTGTTATCCAGCGGTATCAAATTTGCCAAACCTCTGCAGCAATTGATTTTGCATGAGCAAGGGATAGCGCAAACGAGTAACGTATCAGCAGCCAAAGCGTTATTGCAACAGCCAGCGTTTGAGACGCTTTATCAGCAGTTTTGCCAATATCCGAGCTGGTATGATGCCAAGCTTGCCGAGATTGGCGCAATTGCCTATCGGCGCTATCCGTTGATGCTGATTTGGTTACTGCGTAATGTCGCGCTAATGGCAGGGTATAGTATCCCTGCGCTGTCATTGCCACTCATCAAAACAGGGGCGTTAGTGCATGATGCACTGCCTAGGCTCATGCGAACCTATGCATATATTTTGGCAGTGTCTGAGTATCCAGCGATTAGCCGCAACCAGCAACCCCCATTGGCAATTGGCACAGAAGGCTGGCGACAAAGTCTGCAAGTGCGTCAGATACACGGTCTGGTAAGACAACAATTATGCAGTCATGATTGGGACAGTGACTACTGGGGGTTACCCATTAACCAAACCGATATGGTGGCAACCCACTTGCAGTTTTCGCTACTCATTATGCGCGGCCTAAAATTACTGGGGGCAAGAATCAGCGCCGAAGAGTCACAAGGCATTATGCATTTATGGCAACTGGCGAGTTGGTGGATGGGGATTGAGCTGGCGCGGATTCCTGAAGATGAAACCGAGGCGTGGGCATGGCTTTATAGCTATTTGGCAACCCAGCAATTAGATTTTGAATTTGGTAAACCTCTCGCCAAAGCGCTGCATGATTTACCCTCGCAAATTATGGGTGAGGATAACAGACGTGGACATCTGGTTGAGCGGGTCAATGCCAGTGTTACCCGGACTTTAGTGGGTGATGATATTGGCGATGGCTTGGGACTGCCTAGCCCAAAATGGCGCTATGGCGTGCTTGTCAGTGTGCCAATTCTATTTGGGCTTGATACCGCGCGAGCGCACAATGCGGCTATTGCCAAAAGATTGGCGCAATTTCGCGCCAAACGCCAAGATAACATGAACTGGTGGCTCAAAAAGCACGACAACTATTACCAATGAGCTAGCACGTACCAATGAGCTAGCTCATATGATGTTACCAATTTACAAGAGCGACAGTAAAGGTTATCTAGGCAAGGTTATCAATACAAGCTTCTCTAAGCATTGCAAGCACTAGGCTTTTAATATCACCTTCATCATGTTCCAAAAGGTCTTGCCATACGGTGGTTGGAGCAAATGCGCGAAGTTAAGGTGACTTTGTTTAAACACCGCTTTTGGATGAGAGAAAGTATCAAAGCTATATTTGCCGTGGTAACGCCCCATCCCCGATGCCCCGACACCGCCAAACGGCAGATTTTGCTGGGCAATGTGAAAAATCGTTTCGTTGATACACGCGCCGCCACTCACCGTATGCGCGAGCACGTAGTCGGTGTCGGCTTTGTCCTCGCCAAACACATACAGCGCCAGTGGGCGGTCACGCTCATTCACATACGCCACTGCCTGCGTCAAGTCTTGGTAAGACACCAGTGGCAATACAGGGGCAAAAATCTCCTCTGTCAGCAGTTTAGCATCGCTTGGTAAATCGGTGACAATCATCGGTGGGAAAAATCCAGTGTCAATATTCACTTCATAATCGGTCAGTGGAATGAGGGTGGCACCGCGCTGTTTGGCTTCATCGAGATAACCTTGCACGCGGCTGGCTTGTTTGGGGTTGATGACAAAGCTATAGTCAGGGTTGTCTGCAAGATTGGGGTAGTGGGCGTGAAGCCATGCGGTTGATTGTTCGATAAAGGCGTGTTTTTTATCCGCCTGCATCAACACATAATCAGGCGCAATACAGGTTTGCCCTGCGTTCATGGTTTTGCCTGTCCATACGCGGTTGACAGTTTTTGCCACATCAGCGCTTGGCGTCACCACGACAGGGGATTTGCCGCCCAGCTCAAGGGTGACAGGGGTCAAATTCTGAGCAGCGGCTTTCATGATATGTTTGCCCACTGCGGTAGAGCCGGTAAAAAATAAATGGTCAAACGGTAATTGGCTAAAGGCTTGCGCGACTTCGACATCCCCTGTAATCAAGGTCACTTCGTCTGCGCCAAAGTATTTGGGTAACGCATCAGCCAGCCACCGCTCAAAATTCGGTGACGCTTCTGAGACTTTGAGCATCGCACGATTGCCTGCCACCAATGCGGCAGCCAGTGGCGCAATCACCAAATACAACGGATAGTTCCAAGGTGCAATAATGCCCACGAGTCCTAACGGCTGCGGCTGGATATAGCTACGAGCGGGCAAAAACCAAATCCCAGTTTTGACGGGCTGTTTGGCAGACCAAGCTTTGCCGTGCTTTTGTGTATAACGAATCGCTTCAAGCGTTGGGAACAGTTCAAGCATGGTGGTTTCAGCCGCTGGGCGTTGTCCAAAGTCGGCATGAATAGCGGTGATAATCTCGCTTTGGTTGTCCATCACCAGCTGTTCTAACTTTTTTAGCCGCGCACTACGAATTGACCAATCGACATATTGGTCTTGACGGCTAGCTGTCCGCATGATGTCGAACTGCTGCTGCATGGTATTGATAGTTGCATCCAAATTAGTTGCATCCCAGTTGTCTTGAGGTGTCATGTGTATTATCCCAATCATTTAGTTAAATTTTAACTCAACATAGCAGTTAAGCCGGTATCTTGCTAGCATCTTTTTGAACGAGCGTCACGTTTTGCCTTGTGGTATCTGCAGGGTACGGTGACTGGGTTGATTTGTGCGGAATATGGCTCATGGCATGCTCTGTCAACGCCGTTATGGTGAGGCTTGGGTTGACGCCCAAGTTGGTCGAGATATTGCCGCCATCGCAGACATAAAACCCTTGATAATTAAACAATCGGTGGTACTTATCAACCACGCCATCTGCTGCAGAATTGCCCAGCGAAATCCCACCCATACAATGCGCGGTGGTCGGGATATTCAAAAATACTTCCGACAACACACCATAACCAACGCCCCCCATTTGGGTTGCCATCTGCTCGGCAAACGCGCTTGCTGCTGGAATAAAGGCGGGGATCGACTTCCCATGGGTTTGCATATGGTAGCGGCTACCCAACCAAGCCCGCCACCACGGGCTTTTTTGATAGCGCATTTCAAGCGCGTAGGGCGTGCTTTGCATACATAGCAAGATAAGGCTTTGTTTTGCCATATTATGCGGTCGAAATGCACGCCACGTCTGACGGGGCTTGACGATAAACTGCACTATAAAACACCATAACCAAGCCAGTAGCGACATTTTTTTGCCGTTCTTATAATTGCTTAACGTCGCCAAAAATGACGCAATATTAAAACCTTCAGGATAGCGCGTCGCCTCAATGTGTGTGCCATCGCCCAAATAAATCCCAGAGCCGATAGCGACGCCATCACTCATGGCGCCATGTTGGTCATCCAAAAATCGCACCCCTAGCAAAGATTCAGCATTGGTATAGATACGCTTGCCAAGATAAGGGGAAATATGGGGCATATTGCCCTTATGGCGCTGCTCAAACAGCAGTTTTTGGCTACCGAGGCTGGACGCTGACAGTACAATCTGTTGGGTGGTGATTTGATACTCCCCTTTATCCGTCGATTGTAGCGTCACCCGATAGCCTTGCGAGCCGTTTTGATAGGCAGGGTCGCCAGGCGATTTGCTAGCATCAGCTATCGGTACTATATCCGTGACTTTGGTTTCAGCGAGCAGGGTAGCGCCATTTTTTTGGGCAAAATACAGATAGTTTTTATCTAGGGTATTTTTGGCACCATAACGGCAGCCCACCATACAGCCACCACAGCCTATACAGGGACTGCGCTTAGGACCTGCGCCACCAAAATACGGGTCGCCATTGACAGGCGGATGAGCATACGTGTCATGGTCACTAAAGTAGGCGCCCACATCGGTAAGATAAAAACTATCGCCCACGCCACTTAAGTTTGCCATTTTTTGTAGCATCAAATCGGCGTTGCCGACTTTTTTGTTTTGGCTCACGCCTAGCATCCGTTTGGCGGTCTCATAATGTTGTGGCATCACCGCTTGCCAGTCGTGAAGCCCTGCCCAGCTACCTTGTTGCCAGATTTTGTCTTCTGGCTGTAATAAGGTGTTGGCATAAGTGATTGAGCCACCGCCCACCGCGTTACCATGCAACACCATGACATGCTTAAATAGCTGAAGCGAAAAAAAACCTTTGTACTTGAGCGCAGGCAACCACAAAAACTGCTTGATATCGCGCACGGTTTTGGGCATGGTCTCGGGCGATATATGCTTGCCTTGCTCCGCGATAATCACGCGATAGCCTTTTTCGGTCAGTCGCATCGCCGAGACGCTACCGCCAAAGCCTGAGCCTATGACCAAAAAATCCGTATCAAATGATTGACCTTTCATGTATCGCTTTCCCCTTATTTTCCTTAATAGTTGTCCTTATAGCTGACCTGCCGCAGGCTACTTTGCAGTGGCTTTTTGGCTGCATCTGTCTTTGTATAACAGCGGTTTAGCGCTAAACAGTTCAACCCGCTACCTAATTAGGGTATACTAATTTTTCAGCAGGCTGCAGCAACTGTGACATTTGGGTTTGTTTTGTTTTGATAGATTAAATAAAGGATTGAGTTAAAAGGATTAACGCATGCCAAAGCCAACCTTCACACCGCTTCCATCGCCCACGGGTACAAGTATTGAGTCGAGTTTGAGTGATTTTGGACAGCAGGCGCATATCATGGGCAATGCCAACACCGTGGTCAGACGTTCGCTCGCCATAGCGCTGCTCAAATTCATGGAATCCACCCCATTTGCCGATATCAGCGTCACCGAGCTGACCCAAAAGGCGGGTGTGAGTCGCATGGGGTATTATCGCAATTACGATAGCAAACTTGCGCTACTCAAAGACTATTTGGCGCAGATTGAGGATGATTTTCCTTTTATCGACTTGACGGCGGCAAGCGAGGGCGAGTTTTATGCGTTTTTGCGACAAGTGTTTGATTATCTGAGCAAGTTTGAGTTGTCGACCAAGATTTTGCTCAATCAAGGCTTTGAAGGGCTGATTTTAGACACCCTCCTTAATAGCAAAATTTTTGTCGAATACCGCAAAAAGCAGGCATTGACTTGCCAAGCTACGAGCGCGCCAAATCAGGATAAAAGCGGGGAGTACAATCTGGTATTTGCCTCAGGAATGCTGTATCACACCTATATTCATTGGGTGCGGCAAGGGCAAACAGAAACGCCACAGCAACTAGCAAGCTGGCTCATGGCGTCTGGGTTTTATCGGTTATTTCACCCTACTGATGACTAATGATGACTAAGCTGATTGGGTTTTATCAAACGCTATCACCATGCCCATACCCACTAGCATGGCGACAAAAAATACTACCCCTTGCCAGATGCCCATGCCCATGAGAACCACCGCAGGGGCAGGGCAGATACCAGCGATGCCCCAACCGACACCAAATATCATCGACCCAATCGCCAAGCGCTTATCAATACCGCGGCGAATCGGTGGAAACGGCGCACCCGATAGGCTGGTCTTTTTTAAGCGACTTAAGTTAAAACCGATGGTGGCGACAATGAGCGCGCCAATCATCACAAACATCAACGCAGGATTCCACTCACCTGCAAGGTCAAGAAAGCTTTGCACGGTTTTTGGGTTTGCCATATCACTGACAATCAAGCCTGTACCAAAAACTAACCCACAGATACCACTAATCAATAACACAATTTCTTTTCGCATGATAGATGTCCCTAACGTCTCAATTAAATCAATGACAACAAATGACGACCGATAAACACCGTCACAAACCCTGCGGACATAAAGACAATGGTTGCCACCAATGAACGGGGTGAAAAACGTGCATTGCCACAGATACCATGACCACTGGTGCACCCTGAGCCCATCCGCGTACCCACACCGACCAATAACCCTGCGATGACATACAGCCAAGGCGATGGGGTTACCTCGATGGTTGGTAAACCAAACAACCGACCAACCAGCCAAGGCGATACCAGCAAGCCCACAAAAAACGCCAATTGCCAAGCAAAATCAGGTGAGTTTGGCTGCCAGAGACTGGCGACAATGCCACTGATGCCAGCAATCTTGGCAATACTCCACCACAGCATAACCGCAGAAAGCCCAATCAACATACCACCCACCAATGGATGACTATAATCTGCAATAGAAAATAACACCATACGCCACCTAAGCATTTCACAATAATATATATTATATAATATTGTATAATATATAGCGCGTTTAAGGGTAAATTTTTTTAAAACGGGAGAATAATCAACGAAAAACCGACGGCCAACGCGCTTTTTGCAAAAAAACTATGTTAGATTAAAGCTAGATTAAAACAAATACAAAACCATGATGATAGGGCTTAACGGCTTAATTAATAAGGCAACCCATGTATAAACTCACCACCTACATACCGACCGATTACCTAGAGGCTGTAAAGCAAGCCTTGTTTGACGCAGGGGCAGGGCAGATTGGCAATTATCAGTATTGCTGTTGGCAGGTGTTGGGTACAGGACAGTTTATGCCATTGGCAGGCAATCAAGCCTTTATTGGTACCACCAATCAATTACAAACAATCGAAGAATGGCGAGTCGAGATGGTGGTTGCAGATGAGC
Organism: Moraxella sp. CTOTU46934; assembly: GCF_031979465.1. Classification (NCBI taxonomy): domain Bacteria; kingdom Pseudomonadati; phylum Pseudomonadota; class Gammaproteobacteria; order Moraxellales; family Moraxellaceae; genus Moraxella; species Moraxella sp. CTOTU46934. The sequence continues at coordinate 667 of NZ_DALZEG010000005.1, read as the reverse complement.
GCATCAAAGCGGTGGTGCAAGCGTTAAAACAGGCACACCCGTATGAAACCCCTGCTTACGATGTGCTAAAGCTTGAAGATATTTAATCATCCAGTTTATCATCCGTTGCCGTAAAACCACCGACTTTAGGCGGTGGATATAAGGCAACTCATACACTATAACGCTTGCATAAATTTTGCTAAAATAATTTGCATGAAAACACTCAAGCTACGCATACGAGACAAACACACAGCAAAGCTTAACCGTCTAAGCGGTTTAGTGAATTTCGTATGGAACTATGTGAATGACTTGAGTTACAAGCATCTGCAAAAGACTGGCAAGTTCTTTAGTGCTTACGACCTAAACGACTACACCAAAGGTAGCGGTGAACTACTTGGCTTACACAGTCAGACTATCCAAGCCATCAATGAAACCCACGCCAAATCGCGTCGCCAATTCAAAAAAGCCAAACTAAACTGGCGAACCAATAACCCAAAATCAAAGCGTAAAAGCTTGGGTTGGCTACCGTTTAAACAATCTGCCATCAAACACATCGCCACACACCAAACAGGTAAAAAAGGCTTAAAATCCACCTTACAGCTTAGTTTAGCCAAAGGACAAAAACTAGTCATTGACCTATGGGACAGCTACAACCTTAGCCTATATCAAATTAACACACTAGAAATCG